>NZ_JBFADP010000023.1:0-111644 GCF_040641415.1 Streptomyces sp. NPDC020875
CGGCGCGTCGGACCAGGGGGTGATCCAGGGGACGACGCGCCCCCGGAATGAGGGCAGTTCGGTCCCGTTCATCGGGCCACCGCCCGGTTCTCGTAGACGTCGAGGATGTGCTCGGGGCAGGTGGTCAGACCCGGTCGCACCTCGACGGGCGCGGCGGTCTCCCGCGCGCAGACCCTGCACAAGTGGGTCTCGGCGAGGGGGCGGGGCTCGGCGAGCAGACTCTCCAGAGTCACCGCAGGCACCCCCTCTGCCACGGTGTCCCGCGCACCACTCGGGCGAACGGACGGACGATAGAGTCACGCATACGGCTGATCAGCTCCTTCGGAAAGCTGCTCGGTCCAGCCCCGGGGGATCGTTCCTAGGCGATCCCCCGGGGCGTCTCTGTTGTCGCTCGGTTCTTGTCTACGGAGAGCAGATGGTGAGGTGGTTGTCCTGCCCTTGCCTGAACTCCAGGGCTCGGTTGTTGGTCTCACGATCAACCCGGGAGGAAGGGCTGACATCTTCGCCAGGGGGTGTCGGTGCCCTGAGGCCACATGCGAGATCAAGCCGGCATCGCCGCACATAGGGCTTGTAGTGCAAATGGCTCACGATGGCGGTCTCGCTTTGGGGTTGCTGTCCAGACGACCGCAACGCAAGCATGTACACGGCGGAAACCGCAGCGGATCTGGCGAAAGCTCTCTTGACGCGTTGTTGCCGCGTACGACCGTGACCGGACTCCAGGTACGTCCCGAGTCATAAGAGACCCGGATCGTCATCAGGACCCGAGATCCGTTGTCGGAGGGTTCTGTTCCGGTGCCCAGGTCTCGCTGACGTCGGCCGGTGTTCTGCGCAGGCATGCATGTGTCCCTTCGTGCAGCTGCAGCTGAGTTCTCTGCGCCAGCACTAGGAAACCGAGTGGAGTTGCGCATCTCCACAGCGTTGATGCGGCAGTCTTGATGCACTTAGGAGCACACCCCTCGAAGGCCCCAAGTCGTGGGGAAGGATGGGTGCATGGGACTGGCGGAGCGACGCAGGATGCTGGGCTACAGTCAGGAGAAACTGGCTCAGCTGCTCGGTGTGGATCGCACAACGATCGGAAGGTGGGAGAACGGCAGGTTCAGCCCTCAGCCGCCCCAGCGCCGAAGCCTGGCTGCTGCCCTAGAACTTGGTTTCCACGAGCTTGACTCCCTCTTGGGGGCGCCGCAGGACACGAACTCGGAATCCACCGAGTATCGAGCCACCGAACCTCTGAAGGTGGGAGACCATGACGATATGATCCGCCGCGAGTTTCTCCGCATACTGACTGTAAGCGGTGCGCTGACCTCTCTGCCGCCCGACGAGGCAGAGGCGCTGGCCGAGGAAGTTCGCTATGAGGGGGCGAGTGACTTCGCCCGTATGAATAGCCACCTCTGGCAGGTCTACCAGCTGGCCCGTTCGAAAAGTTCCGTCTACCCGATCGTTCGGGATCAAATGGCGAGTCTCAACGAGGCTCTGTCCGGCCACGGCGGCAGCGCCCGCTCGCTGCTTCGTGCCGCAGCGGATCTCTTCCAACTAGCTGGCGAAGTAGCCTTCGACGCCAATAGGTACGCCGACGCCAGCGCTTCGTATGCTCTCGCGGCTGCGGTGAGTAAGGACGCACAGGCTTACGACCTCTGGGCATGTGCTCTCGTGCGGCATGCGTACATCGATATTTCGGAGCGTCGTTTCCCTCAGGCAGTACAGATGCTCGAAGCGGCTGCAAGACTGGCCGTCCGAGGGGACAGCGGGCTCGCGACCCGGCATTGGGTAGCTGCGGCGCAGGCGGAAGCGTATGCGGGGGTTGGTGACTTTGGCTCCTGCCAGCGTGCGTTGGACAAGGCGGACGAGATCCGGTACCTGACGGGCGATTCTGCCAACGGCGGGTGGCTTCGGTTCGACGGCGATCGATTGATTGAGGAACGAGGCGCCCGCTACGTCCAACTAGGACGTCTCGATCTGGCGGAGAAGACCCTCAAGGGGGCGTTGGAACAGGCCGCACTGGCCTCCGGACCATCCTGTCGACGCAAGGGCGCGGCCTTGACGGACCTCGCCGTCATCGGAGCGAGACGCCGCGATCCGGAGCAAATTGTCCTGCACGGCCGGGAAGCACTTGAACTGGCCCGATCTTCGTCCTCCGGCTATGTCATCCGTAGACTTCGGAACCTGTGCGACGAGTTCGGACCGTTGGCCGATGACCACCGTTTGGCGGAGTTAAGGGCGGAGATCGCCGCGTTGGGCTCTCCGTGATGACAAGGAGCGACATGTCACAGACAGAAGGCGCACGCCTGTTCCGCGAGGCGTGGATCGCGGGCGTACGGCGGCACTTCCCGGGCGAGCCCAAGCCCGGGTACGTCACCCCCTGGGACGACACCCCCGAGTGGGAGCGGCAGGCGGCGCGTGCCGTCTACGAACAGGTCCGGCAGTTCGTCGAGATCAGTGACGGGCACGCCGCCCGCCTCTCCCGTTCACAGAAGGGCCGCTTCGTCGCCGTCTGCTGGACCGCCCAGATGTTCAAGAACTTCGAGGACCCGAAGCCCGGGTACGTGGCGGACTGGCCCGACCTGCCGAAGTGGCAGCAGGAGACCGACGCGGACATCTTCGAAGCCGTGGAGAAGTCGCTGGGGTGACGCGGCCGACGTGACGGGGCGGGGCGGGATGCGTATCGCGTGCCGCGCGAGGGGAGGCGTACCCCCGGTCGGCGATGGGCCCGCCGCCGACCGGGGCCTACGGTTCAGGGGCGTACGGCCCCGGACCCGGCGACGCGCGACTCACTGGCCGCCCCGCCGGTCCGGCCCGAGAGCACGAAGCCCTCGTAACCCGCCTCCGCCACCGCCGCGCACTTCGCGCGATAGCGGTCCAGCCCGCCCACGTACGCCATGAAGACCCGCGCCTTCCCCGGCACATTCGCCCCCGTGTACCAGGACGCGGCCGTCGGATAGAGCGTCCCCGCCGCCAGCTCGGCGACATGCGCGCCCCACTCCTCCTCCGCCTCGGGCGTCGTGTCGATCTCCGCCACCCCGTGCTCGCGCAGGTATCCGACGCAGTCGGTGATCCACTCCACGTGCTGCTCGATCGAGACCATCATGTTCGTCAGCACCGACGGACTCAGCGGCCCCGTCACGGTGAACAGATTGGGGAACCCCGCCGACATCAGCCCCAGATAGCTCCGTGGACCCGCCGCCCACCGGTCCTTCAGCCGCGCCCCGCCCTTGCCGACGATGTCGACGGCCGTCAGCGACCCGGTGAACGAGTCGAACCCGGTGGCGAAGACGATCGCGTCGGCCGGCCACTCCCGTTCCGAGGTCCGTACCCCCTTCGCCGTGATCTCCTCGATCGGCGTCCGGCTCAGATCGACCAGCCGTACATGCGGCTCGTTGAACGTGGCGTAGTAGTCGGTGTCCAGACAAGGCCGCTTGGTGCCGAACGCGAAGCCGCGCGGACTCAGCCGCTCCGCCGTCTCCGGATCGGCCACGGCCGCCCGGATCTTGGCCCGGATGAACTCCGCCGCCGTCTCGTTGGCCCGCTCGTCGACCAGCAGATCGGTGTACGAGCGGAGCATCGCGCTCAGCACCCCTGCCTGCCAGGCCGACTCGTACGCCGCCGTACGCTCCGCCGCACTCACCTCAAGCGCCGAAAGCGTCGGCAGCTCCACCACACTGCCGCCCTTCGAGCGCCGCTGCTCCGCCCGGAACCACGGATAGCGGGCCTTGTGCTCCGCCAGCTCCGCCGCCCCGATCGGCCGGTTCCGGGCAGGCAGGGTGAAAGCGGCCGTGCGCTGGAAGACCGTCAGTTCGGCGGCCCGCCCGGCGATCTCCGGAATGAGCTGTACCCCGGACGACCCCGTGCCGATCACGGCGACCCGCCGCCCCGCGAAGTCGACGTCCTCACGCGGCCAGCGCGCGGTGTGGTACGTATCGCCCGCGAACGACGCCGCGCCCGGAACCCCCGGATCCTTGGGCGTCGACGAGCAGCCCGCCGCCATCACCACGAACCGGGCGATCACCCGCTCCCCGGTGTCCGTGAACACCTCCCAGTGGCGGCTCTCCTCGTCGTACACCGCCCGCGTCACCCGGGTCCGCAGGGTGATGTCCCTCCGCAGCCCGAACCGGTCGGCGACATGGTGGAGATAGCGCAGGATCTCCGGCTGCGTGGCGTACTTCTCGCTCCACACCCACTCCTGGTCCAGTTCGGGGGAGAAGGAGTACGAATACGACAGGCTCTCGATATCGCACCGCGCACCCGGATAGCGGTTCCAGAACCAGGTACCGCCGATATCGTCACCGGCCTCGAACACCCGGGTGCGCAGGCCCTGCTCGCGCAGCCGGTGGAGCTGGTAGATCCCGGCGGCCCCGGCACCGACGACGACGGCGTCGACCCGGTCGGGGGAGGGGGAAATGGAGCCGATGTCCATGGGGGGTCTCCTGACGGGAATGCCCTGATTCCGTATGCGGGCGGGGGAGCCCGCAGAGGGGATTACGGGAGGGCGCGCCGCGATGTTCGACCCGCCGGGACTTTCACCGCCAGCGGTACGGGGGAGTACGGCGCGGAATCATGGAGAGTTGGCGCGATCGTCTCAAGAGGCACGGCTCTCCCCGGGTGGCCACCGGGCCGACCTGCCGGTTCGCCACCGGGGTTTGCACCTGACGTAGCGGCATATGGTCCAGTAGGCGGCGAGCACGTCATGGAGAGGTTTCCCGCATGCCCCTGCCCGCCATCCCCCGCCGGGTCAAGATCGGCGATGCCGCCGCGTTCGCCGGTACGACGCCCCGCGCCATCCGCCACTACCACGCCATCGGGCTCCTCCCCGAACCGGAACGCGGCGGCGACGACCGCCGCCGCTACGGGCACGACGACATGATCCGCCTGCTGTGGATCCGCAAAATGGCCGACGCGGGTATCGCCCTGGACGACATCCGGACCGGCTTCGAGGGCACCACCGACATCGACCAGTCCCTGTCCCTGCTGGAGGAGACCCTCACCGCCAAGGCGGCGGCCGTCGAAGCCCAGCGGGCCGCCGTCCGCCGCCTCCGCGAGGTGGGCAGCCCCCTGGGCCTGCTCTCCCCCCTGGTCGGGGATCGCCTGCGCGACCTGCCGCCGGGATCCCTGCGCCCGGCCGATCTCGACGCCCTGCTGGTCACGGAACGCGTCCTGGGCCCCCTGGGAGCCGCCGCCCAATCCGACCGGTTCATCGCCCTGGCCACCCACCCCGACCTCAGGGCGGAGGAAGACCGCCTGGCCGAGGCGGAGACGGCCCTGGACGACACGATGCCCCTCGACGACCCCCGCATCGAGGATTTGGCCGCCCGGCGATGCGCTCATGAGACGGCCCTGCTCGCTGCGATCGCCGCATCGGGCCTGGACGAGGCCCTTGACGACCTCTTCGACCAGGAGGACGAACGCGTCGGCGCCGAGGGGGAGTCGGAGGCGGAAGGGAAAGCGGGGATGAGCCTGATGGAGGCCATCGGCAAGATGCCGTACGAATTCTCCCCGGCCCGCGTCCGGTACGAGGAACGCGTCATCGAACTGCTCCACGAGGCCGATCAGGACGACGACACCGCAGGAGCCTCCTAAACTTCGATGAGGGCGGTGAGCGAGCTGCCGCATCTTCCTACTCGGGAGGTCTCCATGACACTGTCACCGAGCACATGGCGGAAGAGCACGTACAGCGGCGATTTCGAGGACGCTTGCGTGGAGGTCAGAGCCGCGCTCGTCATTGGCGAAGGAGTCCAGGTCCGCGACTCCAAGAGCCGGTCCCGGCGCCCCTTGAACATTTCCGCCCGGGCCTGGGGTTTGTTCCTCACCGCCTACAGCCAGCAATGATCTTCGACCCACGGCGGCAGCTTTGAGCCTGTGAAGTCCCAAGGGCACGGCTGGGGACTATCCCCGCAGGCGCGGGGAGCACCGGCCCGGTATCGCCGAGTCGTTCGACGCCGAGGGGCCAACCCCGCACGCGCGGGGAGCACACTCGGCAGGTACAGATCGCCGGGACCGGCCAGGGACCAACCCCGCAAGCGCGGGGAGCACAGGAAGACGACGTAGTCCTCGATATCGCTCGGAGGAACAACCCCGCACGCGCGGGGAGCACACTCCGGCGCCTTTCGCCCGGAGCTGGCGCACGGGATCAACCCCGCACGCGCGGGGAGCACCGGCGGTTCAACGCCTTCCCGAGCGAGGACGCGGGATCAACCCCGCACGCGCGGGGAGCACCATGTGCCCAAGTGGGCGTAGTTGCGGGGGAGGGGATCAACCCCGCACGCGCGGGGAGCACCTTCCCCACCTGCGGGTTTCTCAGGCGGGAGGGCTGTTTTTCATCACTAGTGTCGACTCCGGCATAAGTGGCGAATGGGGGCAAGGATTGCACCCGTCCTCGGTGTGATTTGGCGCTGTCGACCGCGAGCTTCGAACGTTGACGATACTCGGCGGAGAACCACACAGCGTCAGAGCATCAGCCTTGAGCCCACCGGTCGTTATCGCTTCGCGCGGCGTGGCCGAACAGGGCGTCACCCACGCGAGGGATTCCACGAAAGGTCTCATTTCCGGGCTTCTGGCGGCCCCTCGGGCTGCCCTACGTTCTTCGTGTGCGTCCGCACCTCACGTCCTGGAGGTTGTGATGGTTCAGCCGGTCACGCGCGGCGAGAGCGGCGGCGAAGGCGAGAGCGACGGTGGTGGTGACAATCTGCCGGGTCAGCCGTGGACGCCGCCACAGGAACCGCCGAGCCCCGACGGCAGTACGCCCGAAGGGGACGGTAAGCACCGGAAGTGACGGACTCCCGCCCATCCGGAGCCGCGCGGACTGACCTGTTCCGTAGGCTCCTCGACTCCGGCGCGCTCACATCGGATTGGGTCCCGTCGTTCGAAGCCGTGCCGCGATCCGCGTTTCTGCCGGACGAGATCTGGCCTTTCGACATGGATACGGGCACGAGTGTCCGGGTCTCGCGGCGAGACGCCCCCGAGGCTTGGCATACGTACGCGGACGCCGATGTTCCCGTGGTCACGCAATGGGACGACGGCGCTCATACGGGCCCCGGCCCCGGGAGGCTGTCCACCTCGTCGGCGTCGATGCCGAGCGTCGTCGCCCGTATGCTCCGCGACTTGGCCGTCCGGCCCGATGGCCGCGTCCTGGAGATCGGTACGGGTACGGGGTGGAACGCCGCCCTCCTCTCCCATCGACTGGGTGCCGCGAACGTGGTCTCCGTGGAGATCGATCCTGCCGTCGCCGATGCCGCCCGGGCCCGGCTCGCCGCGTTCGGCTTCCCGGTCGAGGTGGTCACCGGGGACGGGCTGCTCGGCCATCCCGCCGGGGCGCCGTACGACCGTGTCATCGTTACGGCGGGCGTACGGCGGCTGCCCTACGCCTGGGTGCGGCAGACCCGGCCCGGCGGGCGCGTCGTCGCCCCCTGGGGAACGCGCTTCAGCAATGTCGACTGCGTGGCGGACTTGGCAGTGGCCGCCGACGGCCGAGGCGCTTCGGGGACGTTCACCGGCACGGTGGAGTTCATGAAGATCCGCTCCCAGCGGCACCGGATCGACCAGGCGGCGTATCTCCCGGCCGGATTCCCCGGTGACGCCGTCACATCGACCACCGGTCTCACGGCCACGGAACTCGGGCTGGCCGACCGGTTGAGGCATCCGTTCGCGGCCGTGGCCGGTCTGCTGCTCGACGGCTGCACTCTTCTGACCGATCGCCGCGGCACCGCCCTCAGCGCATGGCTGTACGGCCTGACGGACCAGTCGTGGGCGGCGACGGTGCTTCACGACGATTCCCCGGAGTCCACGGTCTACCAATCCGGCCCCCGCCGCCTCTGGGACGAGTTGACCGCCGCGTACGGGCGTTGGACGGCATGGGGTCGTCCCGGGCCGACACGTTTCGGGCTGACCGTGACCGAGACGGCTACGGCGACCTGGTTCGACGACCCGGCGAATGTCCTGCGGGTCTCGCGGCCCTGACGGCCCGTAGGGCGCCCGGGCTCGGCAGTGAGGCGGGGTGGTGCCGGAACCGGGGAGTCCGGCATGCTGGGGCCGTGAGTGAGCGGGTGTGTACGGCGTGTGGTGGCAGTGGGCTGACGGAGCATGAGCTGCACACGATAGATCTGGACGAGAACGGGCATCAGAACCCCGTCACCCACCGGTGGACCGGGGCGTGCAGTGGCTGTGCCGGGGCCGGGAAGATCCACATCCATGAGTAGGAGTGGCTGATGCGGACATGGTTCGGGTGCGTGGGGTGCGGGGCGGAGTATCTGCCGCCGGAGTCGCTGAGCTATCCGTCCCTGCCGGATCTGGCGGCGAGTCCCGTTCACTGCGGCGCGCGGGAGTGCGAGAAGCGTGCCGAGTCGGTCATCGAGACGTCGGGCATCCCCCCGGAGGTGTTCCGGCGGATGGCGCTGGCGGCGGCGCGCGCGGCGGATCGAGGGGGCGACGACGGGGACGAGTCGCAGCCGGTTCGGTCGTCGGTCCGGCGGGCGCGCGGCGGGCGGGCGGCGGCCGGGCCCGGGTCGGCGCGGAGCAGGCTTTTTTGAACGGCGGCGGCGGGGGCGGTCGCGGTCAGCCCAGGTAGGGGGCCGGGCGGTGTGCCAGGAAGTGCGTCAGCCGTAGCCGCTGGGTGTGGTGCATGGGCAGCGCGTCCAACTCGTCGGGGTGGACGAAGCGGAGTTCCGTGCTCTCGTCGGAGATGGCGAGCGATCCGCCGACGACCCGGGCCCGGAAGCACACATTGAACTGTCGGCGTATCTCCCCGTCGGCGTACGCGATGATGTGGCGCGGGTCGGTGTAGGTGCCGACGAGGCCGGTGATCTCGACCTTCAGCCCGGTCTCCTCCTCGACCTCGCGGACCGCCGCCCCCGGCAGCGAGTCGCCGAGATCCATCCCCCCGCCCGGCAGCGCCCACAGGTCGTTGTCCCGGCGCCGCTGGAGGAGGATCCGGCCCCGGTCGTCCGTGACGACGGCGGAGGCCGCCACCACCATGCTGTTGGGCTCGGGGGCGTTCGGGTCGTCGTAGTACTCGGTCCGTGCCACGGGTTCAGCGTTCCACGGGTTCGGCCCTCCGTGCTCGGCTTCCACGGAGCGCGCCGTGGGTGAACACACCGCGACGCCCCTGCGAGGAAGCGGCAAATGATTCGTTACCGGGCGGTGAACGGCCTCCCGGGACCGGATTCTGGACGAGGTCTTCCGCTCAGCGGACCCGCTCGCTACTGTCCGCGTCACCAAATCATGCGCCCCGTGGCAGTGGAGCCACGGAGCCCATCCGGTGTGCCATGGCCTGCCGGCGGGCCTTTCGGTGCGTCGCCGGCGGGACGGTGTCGCGTCAGCCGGGGGGTTCTCGCCGTCACTCACTCCGAAGGAGAGGGCCTCGTGACCGCGGAGACCTCCCAGACGCTCGACCGGGGACTGCGTGTCCTCAAACTGCTCGCCGATACCGATCACGGGCTGACCGTCACCGAACTGTCCGCCCGGCTCGGTGTTAATCGCACCGTTGTGTACCGGTTGCTCGCCACCCTGGAGCAGCATGCCCTGGTCCGCCGTGATCTCGGCGGGCGGGCCCGGGTCGGGCTCGGGGTGTTGCGGCTGGGGCGGCAGGTGCACCCGTTGGTACGGGAGGCCGCCATGCCCGCCTTGCGGGCGCTCGCCGAGGACATCGGGGCGACCGCGCATCTCACCCTCGTCGACGGCGCCGAGGCCCTGGCCGTAGCCGTGGTCGAACCGACCTGGACCGACTATCACGTCGCCTACCGGGCCGGGTTCCGGCATCCGCTGGACCGGGGGGCCGCCGGGAAGGCGATTCTCGCCGCCCGGCAGGGGCCCGGTGACGGGCCCGGCTATACCCTCACGCACGGCGAGTTGGAGGCCGGTGCGAGCGGGGCCGCCGCACCGCTCGTGGGGGTGACGGGGATAGAGGGGAGCGTGGGGGTGGTGTTGCTCGCGGAGACCATTCCGGAGCGCGTCGGGCCCCGGGTCGTGGACGCCGCGCGGGAAGTCGCCGACGCCCTGCGGTGACCCGAGGGCGGGGACGCGTACCGCCGTCAGCCGGTCGGAGTCGTCCGGCGGCGGTAGTACGCGATTCCCAGCGCGATGGTGATCGGTCCCCACAGGGCGAGGGGAGCGGTGCAGATCGTCGCGAGCGCGTCCCACGCCGCGTTGGTGTAGTCGACGCCGTCGACCACGCCGAAGAACGTGAGCCTGCGGTTGTCGCCGACCGGGACACTGGTGAACAGTACGGTCAGGATCGCGCCGCCGACGACCGCCGGGACCGTCGCCGCCAGCGGCCGGACCGGTCTGCCGCCGATCACCGGGATCCAGCCGGGCGCCGTCTCGCCCCAGCCCCTGACCAGCCCGATCGTCAGCACCGCGATCACCTCGGTGAGCAGGCTGAGCGTCAGGACGTACGGCACGCTCACCCAGTACGGCGGATGGTCCAGCGCCTGGATCTGGCCCATCGCGAAGTGCGCGGCGAACGGCAGCCGCCACAGACACGACGGCAGCAGGAGCAGCGGCAGGGCGTACGCCAGGCGGACCGCCCAGCGGGGCACCGGGTGCTCGGTGTCGTCGGTGGGCGGGGGCGTGTGGATCAGCTTCAGGGCCATGACAGGAATCCTGGTCCGTTCCGGCCGCCCGGAGATCAGCTCCCGGGCCGGACCTCTGGCCGTCCCCTCCGCCGCACGGGGGAGGGGCGCGCGACCTCGGGCGGAGCCCGACGTACGCCGGTATCCGTACCGCCGCCGTCCGTACCCGTCCCGGCGACGGGAGCGGTACGGGACACCTTCCCGCCCGGATAGATTGGCGGGGTGATCTCCAGCCTCGTCCGCACCCGGACCCGCGCCGTCGCCCTCAGCGCCGTACCCGTCGTCGCGCTGCTCGTCACCGCCGCGTTTGCCCCGCTGCCGTTCGTGGTCGCACAGCCCGGGACGACCGCCGACGTACTCGGTGAGCGCAACGGCGAGCCGGTGATCTCCATCGAGGGCGCCCCGGTCCGCAAGACCTCGGGCGAGCTGCGGATGACGACCATCCTGGCGACCGGGCCCTCCACCGACATCGGCGTCGGCGATCTCGTCGACAGCTGGTTCAGGACCGACCGGACCGTATTGCCCAAGGAGGCGGTCTATCCCTCCGGGAAGTCCGACAAGCAGATCGAGAAGATCAACCAGAAGGCCATGGAGGAGTCGCAGAACGACGCCGCCGAGGCCGCGCTCGGCTATCTCGGCGAAGACCCCGCCAAGGTGAAGGTCTCCCTCGAACTGGAGGACATCGGCGGGCCCAGCGCCGGGCTGCTGTTCTCCCTCGGGATCGTGGACAAGCTGGACGGCGACGGCGCCGGGGGCGATCTCACCGGCGGCCGTACGATCGCCGGAACGGGGACCATCGACCCCGACGGGAAGGTCGGCCCGGTCGGCGGGGTGTCGCTGAAGACGCAGGCCGCGAAGCGGGACGGCGCCACCGTCTTCCTCGTGCCCGAGGACGAGTGCTCCGACGCCGTCGCCGAACGGCCCGAGGGGCTGCGGCTCGTCCCCGTGGCCAGCCTCAAGGGCGCGGTCGACGCCCTGCGCGCTCTGGCGAAGGGGGAGCGGGTTCCCGCCTGCTGACCCGGCCGCCCGCCGTCCGCTCGGGGCAGGCCGCCCTCGGCTGGGTACGGCGCGTACTACGGGCCGCGCTCGTCGCCGTCGCCCCCTTTGTCCCCGTCGTCCGCGCGGCCCTCGCGGTTCGTGCCGGGCACTCCCGCGGTTCGTCCTCCGGGCGGATCAGCTGGAGACCGAGATGGACCAGCGCCCAGCCCGCCCGGACCCGCAGGGCCGGAGGCGGCGGTCCGGCCGCCCGGACCCGGGCGGCCAGGTGCGCGGCGTCGGCGCTGCGGCGGAGCCGTTCGGCGCGTTCGGCGTGCAGACGGAGCCGGATCTCGGGGTTGAGGTCGCTCATCATTTCTCCTCGCGGGGCGCGGGCGTCGGCGCGGATGCGGATCCGGATGCGGATGGGGGCGCGGATGCCGGGTCGCGGTCGGTGTCGCGGTCGGGGCCGGGGGCCGCGCGGGGGAGCAGATGCAGATGCATCCGTACGGGCTCCTCGCCGGGCACCGGCTCCGCCGCCGGATCGTGGTAGCTCTCGATCAGTTCATGCACCCGGTCGCGGAGTTCCCGGGCCCGTTCCGGGGTCAGCCGCAGGGTGAAGTCGCTGAGGTCGGACGCCCGCCGCCAGGCCGCGGGCCACTCGTGCGCCGTACCGAGCCAGGTCGCGACCTCCTCGCCGTGCAGCCGGCCGATCTCGTGGATGAAGAGGTCCGCCGCGCCCCGGACCGCCGGGTCGGGGTCGGTGAAGAGGGACTGGTCGATGGAGGTACCCGTCGTCGCCGCCTGCCACCAGCGCTCCCGGCCCTTGCCCCGGGCCGGGTCGTCGGTGACGAAGCCGTGCGCGGCGAGCTGCCGCAGGTGGTAGCTGGTCGCACCGCTGGACTCGCCCAGCCGCTCGGCCAGCCGGGACGCGGTCGCCGGGCCGTCGTGGCGCAGGCTCGCGAGCAGCCGGATCCGCAGGGGATGGGCCAGTCCGCGCAGCGACCGGGGGTCCAGCGGGCGATAGTCCCGGGCGGGGGACTCGGCACCGGTGACCGGGGCGTCGGAAGCACCGGCCGGGGAGCCGGAGCCGGGTGTCTCCGCGCCGGGAGCGGCGGGGGTGGTGGCCGAGGGCTCGGACTCGGACCCGGATTCGTACGCGGACCGCGCATCGGACGACATGCTTGCAAAGATAGCTTTGCAAGCACTCCTATGCAACGGGTTCTTTGCAACTGCTCCTCGCCCGGGGAGCCCGTCACCCCACCCCGTCCCCCGCCGCCTGCTCCACCAGCGGGATGAACCGCAGCGGGACCGGGTTCTCCATCACGATCGCCGTCGACGCCCGGACGATCCCCGCGAACCCCACCACCCGGTCGATCACCCGCTGGAGATCCGCGTTCGACCGCGCCACCAGCCGGCAGAGCATGTCGCCCTCGCCCGTCGTCGTATGCAGCTCCAGCACCTCCGGTACGGACGCCAGATGGGCCCGGACGTCCTGGCCCTGGCCCTGTTTGATCTCCAGCGTCGCGAAGGCCGACACCGGATAGCCGAGCGCCGCCGGGTCCACGTCCGGGCCGAAGCCGCGGATCACCCCGCTCGACCGGAGGCGGTCGAGCCGCGCCTGGACCGTGCCGCGCGCCACCCCGAGCCTGCGGGACGCCTCCAGCACCCCGATCCTCGGCTCCCGGGCCAGCAGCACGATGAGCCGGCCGTCCAGATGATCGATCGCCATGAGGTCTCCCCGATGGTCATCCTGTACAGAAAGTGCCCTCATGGTGGACCCCGGGTAGGCAGATTGCCCAGAGGAATGACGAACTATTGCGCACCTTGTGGAACGGGAGGAGTCTGCGACTATGACTGAGACCATCGATCACCACCCCACCACCGCGCGCGAGGCCGACCCCTTCCCGGTGAAGGGAATGGACGCGGTCGTCTTCGCCGTAGGCAACGCCAAGCAGGCCGCGCACTACTACTCCACCGCCTTCGGCATGAAGCTGGTCGCCTACTCCGGACCGGAGAACGGCAGCCGCGAGACCGCCAGTTACGTCCTGGAGAACGGTTCCGCCCGCTTCGTCTTCATCTCCGTCATCAAGCAGTCCACCGAGTGGGGTGCCTTCCTCGCCGACCATGTCGCCGCCCACGGCGACGGCGTGGTGGACCTCGCCATCGAGGTCCCGGACGCCCGGGCCGCGTACGCCTACGCCACCGAGCACGGCGCCACCGGCCTCACCGAGCCGTACGAGGTGAAGGACGAGCACGGCACCGTCGTCCTCGCCGCCATCGCCACCTACGGCAACACCCGGCACACCCTCGTCCAGCGGTCCGGCTACGACGGCCCGTACCTGCCCGGCTTCACGGCCGCCGCGCCGATCGTCGAGCCCCCGGCCCGCCGGACCTTCCAGGCCGTCGACCACTGCGTCGGCAATGTGGAACTCGGCCGGATGAACGAATGGGTCGGCTTCTACAACAAGGTCATGGGCTTCACCAATATGAAGGAGTTCGTGGGCGACGACATCGCCACCGAGTACTCCGCCCTGATGTCGAAGGTCGTCGCCGACGGCACGTTGAAGGTCAAGTTCCCCATCAACGAGCCCGCGATTGCCAAGAAGAAGTCCCAGATCGACGAGTATCTGGAGTTCTACGGCGGCGCAGGGGTCCAGCACATCGCCCTCGCCACCAACGACATCGTCGCCACCGTACGGACCATGCGCGCCGCCGGGGTGCAGTTCCTCGACACCCCCGACTCGTACTACGACACCCTCGGCGAGTGGGCCGGGGAGACCCGGGTACCGGTCGAGACCCTGCGCGAGCTGAAGATCCTGGTCGACCGGGACGAGGACGGCTATCTGCTCCAGATCTTCACCAAGCCGGTCCAGGACCGGCCGACGGTCTTCTTCGAGATGATCGAGCGCCATGGCTCGATGGGCTTCGGAAAGGGCAATTTCAAGGCGCTCTTCGAGGCCATCGAGCGCGAGCAGGCCAAGCGCGGCAACCTCTGACGGCCACCCGCCGCGCGGGCGGCGAAACGCGCGGCGGGAGGGGGGAACGGGTGCGGTACGGGCCATCGGCCGCGTACCGCACCCGTGTTCGCACCCCGCCTCTGCATACGATCGACGGGTGTGCGCATATGTGATGATCGCCGAGGACGACGAGAAGCAGGCCGAGCTGGTCCGCCGCTACCTCCTGCGGGAAGGCCACACCGTCACCCTCGTGACCGACGGGCGCGCGGCCGTGGAGGCCGTCCGGCACCGGGCGCCCGATCTGCTGGTCCTCGATGTGATGATGCCCAGGATCGACGGTCTCGACGTGCTGCGGATCCTGCGGGCGGAGGCCTACGAACTCCCCGTACTGATGCTCACGGCCCGCTCCACCGAGGACGATCTGCTGCTCGGACTCGACCTCGGCGCCGACGACTATATGACCAAGCCCTACAGCCCCCGTGAGCTGATGGCCCGGGTCCGCACCCTGCTGCGGCGCACCGGGGCCCGGGCCGGGGGACCGGGCGGCGGTACGGCCCCGCCCGCCGACGAGGGGCTGCTCACCGTCGGCGCGCTGGTCGTGGACCCCGAGCGGCACGAGGTGACCGTGGACGGCGGCGGGATCGAGTGCACTCCCGGCGAGTTCCGGATCCTGGCCGCGATGGCGGCGGAACCGGGGCGGGTCTTCACCCGGCAGCGGCTGCTCCAGGAACTCCACGGCTACACCAGGTACATCGGCGACCGGACCGTGGACGTTCATATTATGAATCTGCGGAAGAAGGTCGAGTCCGAACCGAAGCGGCCGCAACGGCTGCTGACCGTCTTCGGCGTCGGCTACAAGCTCGTCGCCCCGGTGGCCGTCGCGGGACACGGCGACCGTGCCTCGTAAGGCGCGTGCGGCGCGTACGGCGGGGGAAGCGGGAGCAGCGGGGGAGGGCCCCGGCGGCGACCGGCCCGTACGCGATCCCGGCCGCGCCCGGCCCGTACGCGACACGCGCCGACTGCCGTTGCGCAAGAGCCTGCTGGGGCGGCTGCTCGCTGTCTCCGCCCTCGTCGCCGTCTGCTCCGTTGCCGCCACCGCCTGGCTCGCCGCCCAGACCACATCGGGCGCCATCAAACGCGAACAGGGCCGCAACCTGGCCGACGACGCCCGGATCTACCGCGATCTCCTCGGCCACGCCGCCACCAACGCCCAGTGGGACGGCGTCGAACGCCAGATCACCGAGCTGTCCGAGACGTACGACCGGCGGATCGCGCTGGTCAATCCCCGGACCGGGCTCGTGATCGCCGACTCCGCGACCGAACGGCCGCCGCCCGCGCTCCCCGAGGTCCCCGCCGCCGTCATCAACCCCCTCAACACCGATATCGCCCTCGTCCAGGCCGCGAACCGGGCCGGCGAGAACTCCGGCAGCCGCAGCCCCATCCCCGCCGACGGCACCCGGGGCGGTATCGACCCGCGCGCCGTCGGCCCCTTCCGGCTGACGGCCGACGAACGCGCCCACTCCCGGGCCGCCGCCGACCGGATCGTGAACTGTCTGCGCGAGTACTCCGTCACCGCCGAACGCGGCACCACCCCCGCCGGGCGCTCCTACGTCAGGACCACCGAGCTGGCGACCGGTCTCCGTACCGAGGACGACGGCCGTACCCCCTGCGACTTCACCGAACTGAACCGGCCCACCCCCACCGAACGGAAGGCGCTCACCGAGCTGAACAAGCTCTCCGACGCCTGTCTCAGCCGCAACGGGCGGAACAACATCCCCCTCGCCGTCGAGCACGCGTCACAGGGCGAGCCCCGGATCGTCGTCGGCGGCGGCCCCGAGAAACCGGAGCCGTCGCCGGTCTTCGACCCCGAGGCCCGTAAGAAGGCCGCCGCCGAGGCGCGAGCCGCCGAAGCCCGGCTCCGGAAGGGGGACCGCGAGGTGTTCCTCACGCCCTCCGAGGAGAAGGCCCGGGTGGAGCTGGGCCGGATCGTCCTCCGCACCCCGCACAAGGTGGACAGCGTCGTCGAGAACTGCGTCGACACCGCCCGCCGCGACCAGCTCGGCTCCTACGTCTCCGCCCCCGCCCACCTCTACATCGGCGACCACGACGGCGGCGCCACCGTCCCCGGCTTCGACCTCTCCCCGGAGAACACCGCCCGGATCGCGGGCGTCGCCGCCCTCGTCCTCGCCCTCACCGTCGGCGCGTCCGTCCTGGCCGCGACCCGGCTCGTCCGCCCCCTGCGGGCCCTCACCTCCGCCGCCCAGCTGATGAAGGACGGCGGCGAGAGCGCGGAGCCCGTACCCGTCCCAGTACGCGCCGACAACGAGATCGGCCGGCTGGCCACCGCCTTCAACGACATGGCCGCCCACCGCGCCCGGCTGGAACACCAGCGCCGCGAGATGGTCGGCGACGTCGCCCATGAGCTGCGGACCCCGCTCAGTACGATCCGGGGCTGGCTGGAGGGCGCCCAGGACGGAGTCGCCGACCTCGACCCGGCGTTCGTCTCGTCCCTCCTCGAAGAGGCCGTCCAACTCCAGCACATCATCGACGACCTCCAGGACCTGGCCCAGGCGGACGCCGGTGAACTGCGGCTCGACCCGGCGCCGGTACGGATCGGGGAACTGCTCGCCCAAGTCGCCGCCGCGCACGCGCCCCGGGCCGAACCGGCGGGCGTCCGGCTGACCGTGACCTGCCCCGACCCGGGCCCCGAACTCACCGCGGACCCGGTCCGGCTGCGGCAGGCCGTGGGCAACCTGGTCTCCAACGCTGTACGCCACACCCCGCGCGGCGGCACGGTCACCCTGCGAGCCGCCCCGGCCGGGCCGGACGCGCTGATCATCGAGATCGCCGACACCGGCGGCGGCATCCCCGCCGACGATCTGCCGTACGTCTTCGACCGCTTCTGGCGCGCCGACAAATCCCGCAACCGGCGAACCGGCGGCAGCGGGCTCGGCCTGGCGATCGTCCGCAAACTGACGGAGGCGCACGGTGGTTCGGTCTCGGCGCGCAGCACGGTCGGGGAGGGCTCGGTCTTCACCCTCCACCTCCCGACCCGCCCCGGTCCGGCCCGGGCCCCCTTGTAGCCCGGCCCGCCTGTGGCTTGTCGCGCAGTTCCGCCCCCTGAGACTTCGGCCCTGGGGGCACCGCCCGAACTACCCGGATCTCGCCCGGCAGCCGAGCGTTGTTCGCCGCCTGCGGACCGGCCGTGGCGTGTCGCGCAGTTCCCCGCGCCCCTAAATGCTCTCCCCAGCACCGCCCCTGGAAGGGGGCCCGTCACTTCAGGAGGGCGGCAAGAGGGGCAACCAGGGGCGCGGGGAACTGCGCGACCAGCCACGGGCGGGCCGCGGACCGCCGACAACAGCAAGCCGCCGGGCGAGACCCGGGTAGTTGGCCTCAGCCGGAGGGCCGAGGCGCTGGGGGTCCCCCCATCGCCGAAGGCATAGGGGGAGGAACTGCGCGACCAGCCACGGCCGGTCCGCAGGCGGGGAACAACATCAAGCGGCCGGGCGCGGCCCGGAGCTGAGGGTCTCCCCGGAGGGGTAACGCGCTGACAGCCGCGCGACCGGACTCTGACAAGTTCTTCATACCCGTTGGCGAGCCTGGGGCCGTACCCGATCCCCACCCCGAAACGGAGCTTCGTATGACCGCACATTCCCCGCGCCGCGCCCTGCGGGCCGTCGCCGTCACCGCCGCCGCCCTGGGCGCGCTGCTCGCCGGTGGTACGGCCGCCGTGGCCGACGCGAAGCCGTCGCCCACCACCCCGGTCAAGGTGGAGCTGAGCAAGGAGGCCGCCGCCAAGGCCGCCGCTGAGAAGGACTGCACCCCCCAGCCCGCCAAGGCGGGCGAGGTCAAGCGGATCTGCCTCACGCCGACGGACGTCGAGCGCAAGCGTGCCGCGGGCGTGCTCCGCGAGGGCACCGCCGTCGTACCGCGCGGCGGTGTCGCCGCCGGTGAGCGGCCCGCCGGACAGGGCGGCTCGGACTCCACCATGCTGATCGCGGGCTCCGCGATCGGCGCGCTCGGCCTGGCCGTCGCGGGCACCGTCGTCCTGCGCCGCCGCGCCGCGCACGGCGACGCGCGCTGACCGGTACCACTCGTACCCACCTGCGGCGGTGCCGTCCGGGAGACGTCCCGGGCGGTGCCGCCGCGGGCTCCCGTGCCGTACCACCGAACCCTCCAGGAGGTCATCCGATGCGCCGTCCGCGCGCGCTCGTCCGGCTCGCCGTCGGCGTGGTCTGCGCCCTGGTCCTGACGGGCTGCTCGTCCGATCCGCCGTCCCCTACGGTGTCCGCCCCGACCGGGTCCGATACGCGGCCCGCGCCCGCCGGTTCACCCACCGGGCCCAGAACCTCCAATACGTCCGACGCCTCCGTCGCCGAACCCGTCCGGGTCTCCATCCCCGCCATCGGGGTCGACAGCGCCCTGCTGAGGCTCGGCCTGAACGCCGACCAGACCGTCGAGGTGCCGCCCCCGGACAAGGGCATGACGGCGGGCTGGTACACGGGCGGCGCGATCCCCGGCGAGAAGGGCGCCGCCGTCGTCATCGGGCACAACGAGACCCGTAACGGGCGCGGTGTCTTCTTCGACCTGAGGAAGGTCACCAAGGGCGCCGAGGTGAAGATCCGCGACGCGCGCGGCGCGACCCGGGTCTTCAAGGTCACGGCAGTCGAGACCGTGAAGAAGAACGCCTTCCCCTCGCAGCGCGTGTACGGCCCCACCAACGGCCCCGAACTGCGCCTCGTCACCTGCGACGGCGCGTACGACGCCCAGGGGCACACCGTGGACAACCTGATCGTCTACGCCGAGCCCGAGTCCTGAGGCTCAACGGGTACGGGCCGCCCCCGCCGACGCGCCCGTACCCGTACCCGTACCGGTGCCGCTGCTCGTACCGGAGGACGTACCGGACGCCTGCCGCCGTACCGACGACGATCCTGTCCCGAGCCCTTCCCGGCCCGTCACCTTCCGGGGCCCGCCCGCCGGGGGGTCGCCAAGGGCGGTCAGCGCCGACCGGGCGGCCGGGGCCAGCAGGGGCGAGAACTCCGGATGGGTGCGCAGGGCCTCACCGATATGGCGGCGGGCCGCGCCGTACAGCCCGAGGGACCGCTCGATCTCGCCCCGGTGGTACGAGGCCGTGGCGTTGCGCGGGCCCTCTTTTGTGGCCCGTACCGCGTAAACCAGGCCCTCTTTTGCCCGGCCCGCCTTGAACAGGGCCCAGCCCAGCGCGTCCGCCGCGCGGGGGCTGCGTACTCCCCGGGCCCATTCCCGCTCCAGCCGCCGGACGGCCTCCGCCGCGTCGCCCGCGTCCCCGTGGTCGGACTCGTAACGGGCCAGCGCCAGGTTCTCGTTCGCGCCGTGGGCCGCCGCCCGGTCCGCCAGGACGCGTACCTGTTCGTACGCCCGCTCCGCCTCCGCGTCCCGCCCCAGGGACTCGTACAGCTCACCCGACTCCAGCGCGTACTGCGGCAGCGGCGCCTTCGCCAGTACCGCCGTCCAGGCGCGTACCGCGTCGTCCGTCCGGCCCAGCGCCGCCAGTGCCCTGGCCCGCCCCGCCAGCGCCTGATGCTGGTCGGGCACCAGCCGTACCGCCGAATCGAAGCCGGTCAGGGCCTCTTCGGCCTCGCCGCGTTCCCAGGACAGCTCCCCGAGCCACCACAGCGCCGCCGCCTTTTCGGCGGTCCCGGTCGCCGCGCCCACCGCGTCGTGGGCGGTGGCCGCCGCGTCCTCGCGCCACCCCAGATCGCGGTAGACCCGGGCCGCGAGGCCGCGTGCCTGCGCGCCCTCGTAGAGGCTCTGCACCGACTCCAGGGACTTCTCCACCTTCTTCTTGTCGCCGAGTCCGCCGTACGCCTCCACCAGCGCCCGGTGCACGGTCCAGCGGCGCGGCTTCTGCTTCCGGGCCAGTACCGCGTACTCCCGGGCGGCCGGGAAGTCGCCCCGGGCGTTGGCCAGCCGGGCGAGTCCGAGCAGGGCCTCCGTATTGCCCCGTTCGCCCGGCAGAACGGTGAGGGATCGTTTCAGCGCCTGCTCGGCCTTCCCGTACGCCGCCCAATCGCCGTGCCGCGCGCCCCGTTCCACGTACGCGGAACCGAGCACCGCCCAGGACTCCTCGTCGCGCGGATGGTCGCGCAGCCAAGTCTCGCGGTCGGCGATCAGCGCGTTCAGCTCGGCGGTGGTCGCGGGTGCGCCCGCTTCCGCCGCCGTCTGCGCGCGGGCCAGCGGGCCCGGCAGCGGCGGCGGCCCGGCGGGGTCGGCCGGGATCGCCAGCACCACACCGGTGAGCAGCGTCGCGACGACCAGCGCGCCGACCGCCGCGTTCTTCGCGGCCTCGCCTTTCGGGCGCCGTACGGAGCCGAGCCCCCGGCGGTCGAAGTGGTCGAAGCGGTCGGGGCCGCCGGGGTCGTGGGGGCCGTAGGAGACATAGCCGCCGCCGGGGCGGGGCGGCCCTGGGCGGCCCGGGACGACCGGCGCGGCCGGGACGACCGGGGTGACCGGGGTGACCGGGGCGGTCGGGTCCGCCGGGGTGACCTGGGCGGTCGGCGCGCCCGGATCGCCCGTTCCGCCGAATCCACGGATTCCGTCGGGTTCGTCCGCTCCGCTCACAGTGCTCATACCGCTCATGCTGCGTCGCGGGCCCGTCCGGTACGACGATCTTCCCGGGGGCGCGGCTCGGGTTCACACCGATGGCCGTCGGTGCGAGGCTGGATTCATGGATCACGACGACGTCGTCCCCACCTCGGACACCACCCCGGGAACCGCCTCGGGAACCGGCTCCCGTACCGCCCCCGGGGCCGGGACCCCCTCGGGCGGCGCCGGGGCGCCCGGCGGGCCGTACGGCGAACTGCTCGACCGGCTCGCCGCCGGACTGCCCCCCGAGGCGCTGCTCACCGACCCCGATGTCACCGTCGCCTACGGCCGGGACATGGCGAGCTTCTGCGACGCGGGCACCCCCGCCGTCGTCGTCGTGCCGCGCACCGTCGAACAGGTGCAGCACGTGATGCGGACCGCGACCGCCCTCCGTGTCCCCGTCGTCCCGCAGGGCGCCAGGACCGGGCTCTCCGGCGCCGCCAACGCCGCCGACGGCTGGATCGTGCTCTCCCTCACCAAAATGGACCGGATCCTGGAGATCAGCCCCGTCGACCGGATCGCCGTCGTCGAACCCGGGGTGGTGAACGCGGCGCTCGCGCGGGCCGTCGCCGCCCACGGCCTCACCTATCCGCCCGACCCCTCCAGCTGGGAATCGTGCACCATCGGCGGAAACATCGGTACCGCGTCCGGCGGGCTGTGCTGCGTCAAGTACGGGGTGACCGCCGAGTACGTCCTCGGCCTCGACGTCGTCCTCGCCGACGGCCGGCTGCTGACCACCGGCCGCCGGACCGCGAAGGGCGTGGCCGGATACGACCTCACCCGCCTCTTCGTCGGCTCCGAGGGCACCCTGGGCATCGTGGTCAAGGCGGTCCTGGCGCTCCGGCCGAAGCCCCCGGAGCGGCTGGTGCTGGCCGCCGAGTTCCCGAGCGCGACCGCCGCCTGCGAGGCGGTCTGCGCGATCATGGCCTCCGGCCACACCCCGTCCCTGCTGGAGCTGATGGACCGGACCACGATCCGCGCCGTCAACGCCCTGGGCAACATGGGCCTGCCCGAGACCACCGAGGCGCTGCTGCTGGCCGCGTTCGACACCCCCGACCCGGCCGCCGACCTGGCCGCCGTCGGCGAACTCTGCGCCGCCGCCGGGGCGACCGAGATCGTCCCCGCCGACACCGCCGCCGAGTCCGAACTCCTCCTCCAGGCCCGGCGGTCGGCCCTGCCCGCCCTGGAGTCGCTGAAGCCCGCGACGATGATCGACGACGTCTGCGTACCGAGGTCCCGGCTCGGCGCGATGATGGAGGGCACGGCGGCGATCGCCGAGAAGTACGGACTGACGATCGGCGTCTGCGCCCACGCGGGCGACGGCAACACCCACCCCGTGGTCTGCTTCGACCACCACGACCCGGACGAGACCCGGCGCGCCCGGGAGTCCTTCGACGCGATCATGGCCCTCGGGCTCGAACTGGGCGGCACGATCACCGGGGAGCACGGGGTCGGCGTCCTTAAGAAGGAGTGGCTGGCGCGGGAACTGGGCCCGGTGGGTGTCGAGTTGCAGCAGGGCATCAAGCGGACGTTCGACCCGCTGGGGATCCTCAACCCGGGCAAACTGTTCTGACCGTACGGGCCTTGCCGCGGGGGAGGGGAAACGTGCCCCCTCCCCCTTCCGGCTCATCCCCCGGACGGGCCGGTGCCGGAATCCGGCTCCCAGGCGCCCGAGTCCGCCGCGTCCGCCACGAAGGCGGCGAAGTCACGCGGCTCCCGGCCCAGCGCCTCCCGTACGCCGCCCGAGAGATGGGCGTCGATCCCCCGCCGGATCGGTGAGAGCGTGTCGTCGTACCACCGTGCGTCCTCGGCGGGCCAGCCGTCGGCGACCAACTCGGCCCGGAACTCCGCCGGAGCCACGGCCGTGTAGCGCACCGCGCGCCCCGAGGCGGCGGAGATCTCCGCCGCCGCCTCCGCGAAGGTCAGGGCGCGCGGCCCGGAGAGTTCGTACGTCCGCCCCTGATGACCCTCCTCCGTCAACGCGGCCACCACCACATCCGCGATATCCGCCGCGTCCACGAAGGGCACCGCCCCGTCCCCGGCGGAGAGCCGCAGCTCACCGGAGCGGACCGCGTCCAGGAAGAACCCCTCACTGAAGTTCTGCGCGAACCAGGCGGGCCGTACGGCCGTCCACTCCAGACCGGTCTCCCGGATCGCCGCGTCCCCGTCGATATGGGTGACGCCCGACGGATTGCCGTCCCCCATGTACCCCGGTACGTCGACCCCGCGCCCCGACAGGAGAACGGCCCGCGTCACCCCCGCCTCCTCGGCCCGGGCGAGGAACGGCCGGGTCAGCCGCTCGCCGTCGACCGGTACGACAAACACACCGTCGACCCCGGCCAGCGCCGGACCCCAGGTCGCCCGGTCCGTCCACTCGAACCGGGGGGAGCCGGACCGGGAGCCGATCCGGACGGTGTGCCCGAGGGCGCGGAGCCGGGCGGCGACCCTGCTCCCGGTGGTACCCGTACCGCCGAGGACCAGTACGTGCCGGGCCCCCGGCGTCATCTCTGCTGTCTGCTCTGCCATGCCCCCAGCCAACCGCCACCGGGCTGGACGATCCATCGCTCAGACTCTTCGTTCCATGTCTCAGCGTCTTACCCTGCCCCTATGGGGACAGAGACTGTGGAGAAGCCGGGCACCGCGGACGTCCTGGCCGAACTGCTGGACGGGGTACGGGCCCGGGGCGCGCTGATCCGCTGTGCCTGCCTCGAAGGACCCTGGTCGATCCGGCTGGCCGGGGGCGCGCCGCTGACCCTGCTGGCGCTGGTCCGGGGCACGGCGTGGATCGTGCCGGACAGCGGGGAGCCGGTGGCCGTCGGCGAGGGCGATGTGGCGGTGGTCCGGGGCCCGGCCGCGTACACCGTCGCCGACGACCCGGGGGCCCGCCCGCACACCCTGATCACCGGCGCCGCGTACTGCCCGCCGGGCGCGGGCGGCGAGGGCGTGGAGATCCTCGTCGGCCCGCCCGGCCGTACGGACCCGGCCGGGGCCGGGGACGGCGGCGAGTGCGAGGACCCCCGCGACCCCCGCACGCCCCCCGCCACCACCGGGCCGCCCGGCCCGACGACCGCCTCCGCTCCCGCCCGGAGCGACACGGTCCTCCTCAGCGGCGCGTACGACGCCCCGGGCACCGTCAGCGACCGGCTGCTGCGCGCCCTGCCCGACGTACTCGTCGTCCCCGCCGCCGACTTCGACCGCCCCCTGTTCGACCTGGTCACCGCCGAGATCGGCACCCCGCGCCCCGGCCGCCGTACGATGCTCGACCGGCTGCTGGACCTGATGCTGCTCGCCGCCCTGCGGGCCTGGTTCGACCGGCCGGGCGCCGGGGCGCCGCCCTGGTACCGGGCCCTGGAACACCCCGTCGCCGGACCGGCGCTGCGACTGCTCCACGAACACCCCGCCCGGCACTGGACCGTCGCCGGACTCGCCGCCGGGACCGGGGTCTCCCGCGCGGCCCTCGCCCGCCACTTCACCGAACAGGTCGGCGAGCCCCCGATGGCGTATCTCGCGTCGTGGCGCGTGGACACCGCCGCCGATCTGCTGCTCGGCACCGACGACACGGTGGAACGGATCGCCCGCCGGGTCGGCTACGCCAACGCCTTCGCCCTCAGCGTCGCGTTCAAACGGCTCCGGGGGCTGAGCCCCACCCGCTACCGGGCCCGACTCCGGTCGGAGGACGGCGAGTCGGAGGAGTAGGTACTCCGCACCCGTGCCCCGGACCGCCGCCCTAGGGCGAAGGCCCGATGGTCCGGGCGGGGCCGCCGCTCCTACGGTGGAGAGGTCGCCGGGACGTCCACGACGGAGCACCGCCCGCCATCCGAAGCCGTTGAACCCGAGGTAGGAGCAGCCATGTCCGCCCGACTGGACCACACCATCGTCCGGAGCCACGACCGCTTCCGGGGTGCGAACTTCCTCGCCGAACTCATCGAGTCCCCGGAGCCCTGGAAGAACGGCCCCTTCGCGGCCCTCACCCTGGAGGACGGCCTCACCCTCGACTATCTCGACGTGGAGGGGGAGATCGTCTCCCAGCATCTGGCGTTCCAGGTCCCCGACGCCCTGTTCGACACCATCCTCGGCAAGATCGTCGAACGCGGCCTGCCGTACTGGGCCGACCCCCGGCACCTGGAGCCGGGCCGCACCTACCTCCTCAACGGCAGCCGGGGCTTCTACCTCGACGACCCGGACGGCCACGCGCTGGAGTTCCTCACCCCGCCCGGCACCACCACCGGTCCGGCCTGACCCCCTGGTCCGGTCGGGGCGGGGCGCCTGCGGCGCCCCGCCCGCCGGACAGCGGACGCGCCCGTCACGCATCCCCGTCCTCCGCGTCCGTCTGCGGTCCGCCGCCCCAGCCGCCGTCGGCCGCGTGGTGCGCCAGCAGCCCGGCGATCCCGTCGTCGATATCCAGATTCCCCGCCTCGGACCCCGGCGGCACCACCCGCAACGTCCGCTCCAGCCACGCCGACACCACCGCCGACGGCGCCTCCAGCAGGGCGTCCCCGTCGGGCGAGCTGAGCGCCATCAACACCACGTTCCGCCCGTCGACCTTGGTCGGCCAGATCCGCACGTCCCCGTGCCCGCACGGCCGGAACACCCCCTCCACCAGCAACTCCCGGGCGAAGGTCCACTTGACCGGGGCGTCCGACCCGATGTGGAAGGTGATGTGTACGGCATAGGGGTCGTCGGTCCGGTACGTCAGCCGCGCGGGCACCGGGATGCTCCGCTCCGGCGACAACACCAGCCGGAGTTCGAGTTCGCGTTCCACCACGGAGTGCATGGGTCCTTCTCTCCTCGTCACCAAGGGCCCCTCATCGGGCCCACACCGGTGAGAGCGGCCCCACGCCCGTTCATTACGCGACTTCCCGAAGATTTTTTCCCCGAACTCCGGACCTGCCCCGACGGCCGCTTCTCCGTGCGCGTACGCGGACTGCCGGACCGCGGACCGCGACGGACCGGGCGAGACCGGCGGGGTGTCCCCCCGGGTCCTCCGAAGCGGTGAAACCAGTGGTGCGCGGGGCCTTGTCCGACACACCGGTTCGGGGTCGTTACCGTGGGAGACGCCCGGGTGGGGCCAAGCGTCTGATAGATGTGGAGGGTTGAAACCAGGCTCGCGAGGAGATACGGGACCACGGTGATGAGCGCCCCCACCCCGCACGGCGGCGACGGCAGTCCCGCGCCGGGCTACTACCCCGATCCGTCGATTCCCGGATACGTCCGGTACTGGAACGGTGCGTCCTGGGTGCCGGGTACGAGTCGGCCCGCGCCCCGGGACGCGGGTGACGCGCCCGCCGCCGAGCCCGCCCCGCCGCCCGCTCCGACCGCTTCGGCCGTGCCCGCGGTCGAGGAGACCGGGCCCGTGTTCCTGGACGAGGTGCCCGAGGAAGAGGCGGCGGTCCGGCCCGAGCCCGCGAGTGTGTGGCAGGCGGATTCCGCCCGGCAGGGCGGCTTCGGGGGCGACGGGGACCGGGTCGCCTGGGGTGGTCCGGGGGCCGGGGGGCGCGTACCGGCGCAGCCCGCCGCGCCGGTCGTCGCGGGCAGCGACGGGAGTCAGGGGCCCGTTCCGGCCGAGCCCGTGACCGACGGCACGGTCACCATTCGGGCCGTACGGCCTTCGGAGCGGACCGTCGTCGCGCCGTCGCCGCTGCCCGTGGCCGAGGAGCCCGCACCGGCGCCCGCGGCCGTGCCACGGCAGCCCGAGCCCCGGGTCGTCGTACCCGAGCAGGCGCACGCGGCACCGGCCGCTCCGGCACCCGTCACTCCCTGGCCGCAGCCGCAGCCGCAGCCGCAGCAGCCCGCCCCGCAGCAGGCCCCCCGGCCCCAGCCGACCCCCCGGCCCCAGGTTCAGCCGCAGCCGCAGGTTCAGGCCCAGCCGCAGGCGGCCGTCGGGGGTGACGGGCCCGTCATTCCGTGGAAGCCGCCGGTGGAGGATCCGTTCCTCGCCGTCGTCCGGGCGCAGGCCGCCGCGCGGCCCGCCGGGCTCGGGCGGCGGCTGGTGGCCCGGCTGATCGACACCGTGGTGCTGGGGGCGATGGTGGGTGCCGTCGCCATCCCCTTCGTGACGGCCGCGATCGACCATATCGACGGCAAGATCGAGGCGGCCAAGCTGTCCGGCGAGACCGTCACGGTCTGGCTGCTCGACGGCACCACCGGCGCCCAGCTCGGGATCGTGCTCGCGGCGCTGCTGGTGCTCGGCGTGCTCTACGAGGTGCTGCCGACCGCCAAGTGGGGGCGGACCCTCGGCAAGAAGCTCTGCGGGGTCTCGGTGGTGGACATCGAGTCGCACGAGCCGCCGGCGTTCGGTGCCGCGCTGCGCCGCTGGCTGGTCTACGGCGGGCTCGGGCTGATCGTCCTCGGTGTGGTGAACGTGCTGTGGTGTCTGGTCGACCGGCCCTGGCGGCAGTGCTGGCACGACAAGGCGGCCCGGACCTTCGTCAAGGGCTGACCCCGGCGGACTCCGGACCCCTGACCCCCGGACTCCGGGCTCCCGGCTCCGGCCCCGACCTCGGGTCCCTACCCCGGGCCCCCGCCCCGCCGGGTGAGACGGGTGTCCCCCGAACGGCGTGCGTCCTTTTGCGGGGATCCCGGCCCCGGGTTGCACTGCCGTCATGAGCAACGATCAGCCACCGCCCGCCGGACCGGGCGGCGACGGGCACGACGGCCCGCCCGAGAACGATCCGTTCCGCAAGCCGCCCCCGGGCCCGGGCGGGGGTGCCGAACCACCGCCCCCGCCGCCCGGCGGCCCGCCGCCCGGTGGGCCACCACCAGGTCAGGCCCCGCCCCCGCCGCCGCAGGGCCCACCGCCCGGTTCGCCGTACGGTCCCGGCCAGGGCGGCGGTCCGTACGGCGGTTCGGGCCCCTACGGCGGCGCGGGCGGAACTCCGCCGCCCCCGTACGGCGGCGGTCCCTACGGCGGCGGCCCGTACGGAGGGACCCCCGATCCCCTCGCGGGCATGCCGCCGCTCGCCGACTTCGGGCGCAGACTCGCCGCCCGGGTGATCGACGCGCTGATCGTCTTCATCCCGCTCTTCCTGATCTCCCTGCTCGCGGGCGGCTGGGACACCTCGGGCGGCGGTGACGACTGGGACGACATCACCAGCGACCTCAACACCGGCCGCCAGTGGCTCTGGTCGCTGATCTCCCTCGTCGCCTATGTCGCCTACGACACCCTGATGGTGAAGCGGAACGGCCAGACCGTCGGCAAACGGCTGCTGCGGCTGCGGGTCGCGATGCTCAACGACGGCAGCACACCGAACACCGGCGCGGCGCTGACCCGGGCCGCCGTGCTGTGGGCGCCCGCGTTGATCTGCTGCTTCTGCGTCTGGTGGCTGGTCATCATCATCACGATCGTGGCCGACAAGCCCTATCGGCAGGGCCTGCACGACAAGGCGGCCAAGACCGTGGTGGTCACCGTCCCGGAGGGGACGACCCCCGGGCAGGGGGCCGGTCCCGGCGGGGCTACCTGAGGCCGGAATCCGCCCCGGCTCCGGCATGCGCCCGGGGCCGGGCGGCCGGGTACGCGCTGGTCACGGCGGCGGCGGTACGGCTCGCCCGGGCCGCCCGGATCGCCCGGCTCATCGGCAGGGCCGTGGCCACCAGCAGTCCGAGGGCCAGCGAGACCACCCCGATCGCGGCGACGCCGACGGCGTGCGAGGTACGGGTGAAGAGGAGCAGGGCGAGCGCCGAGAAGACGACGGTGGCCGAACCGGAGGCGAGCTGTGCGGCAGTCGGACGCGGCATGACGGTATCCGTCCTCACGACAGAAGGAAGAACAGGTCGGGGGGTGTCGCTCGACACGGTCGCTCTGCCGAGAGACTCTACGGTGCTGGATGCCCTCCGGGTAACGGCGGTAAGCGTGGCTCCACCCCCACCGCCGGTGCATAGGGGGCGCACGGGTTCATACCCCTTGACTTACCGCCGTCGCGGTGCACTTGCCGCCCGTACGGCCGCTGCCGGTGGCCTCGCCGCCCCCGGGCCCGCCTCCCGGGCGGGTGCCCGGAACGCCGCTGCCCGCCGCGGCTCCGGCCGCCGTACGCCCGCGCCTCGATCCGGCGCGCTCGCGGCCGAGGACTCCGTACCCGCGCACCCCGGGTGGCCAAACCTCATCGGTTCGTACACCGGCGGACCCGGCGGGGACCGTCCGATACCCCCGGTACCGCTGGCCTGAAAACGACCGGAATCCCGGTCGTGAACCGTCCTGACCGGCGGTCCCGTGCCATCCGGACCGGAGGTCCGCCGTACCGTGACCGGCCCCATGGCCGAGAGTCGCCGTCCGGATATCGGAAATCGGCACCCGCATAGGGCAGTTGAGATGTCCGAGTCAAGGACTGGTTTTTCTTCCGTACGTACGGTCGAATGCGGTCACTTGAGACGCGACCCCCGCCCGGACGGTCCCACCACCCCCCTTTTCCAGATCCGCGGCACCGGGGCGCGGAGGAGGATTTGGCTCACGTGACCACCACCAGAAACGGCCGCGGACGGTCCCTCAGAATGTCCGCGGTCGTCGTCGCGCTCGCGGCGACCGCCGCCACCGCGTCGGCGTACGGCACGGCCCAGGCGGAGGACCGGGGATCCCGGTCCCAGGCCGCCGCACCCGTCCAGCGGCACGACCCGGCGCCCGGCCCGGACCATGTCGACCACGATCTCGACGGGCCCTTCAGCAAGCAGCAGGCCCAGCAGCGCGCGACGGCGCTGGAGCAGGTCATCAGCGGCGAGTCCACCGTGGAACGGCGGGGCGCCTCCAAGGTCGTCAAGCTCGACAAGGGCAAGTACGTCGAGCTGGGCCGGGAGAAGACCGACAAGATCTTCACGATCCTGCTGGAGTTCGGCGACAAGGTCGACGACACCACGACCCACGACCCGGACGGGCCCGATGGCCCCCAGCCGCCGGTGACGAAGTACGGCGGGACACCCGGCCCCCTGCACAACAAGATCAAGCAGCCGGACCGGACGAAGGACAACGCCACCGACTGGAAGGCGGACTACAACCGCGCCCACTTCCAGGACCTGTACTTCGGTACCGGCAAGGACGCCCAGGGGCGGACCAAGCAGTCCGTGAAGACGTACTTCGAGAAGGCGTCCTCCGGCCGCTACTCCGTCGACGGCACGGTCTCCGACTGGGTCAAGGTCGAGTGGAACGAGGCCCGCTACGGCTCGAACTGGTGCGGCGAGAGCACCTGCAAGAGCGTCTGGGACGCGGTCCGCGACGGCGTCAACGCCTGGGTCGCCGACCAGAAGGCGCAGGGCCGTACCGACGAGCAGATCACCGCGGACCTCAAGCAGTACGACGTCTGGGACCGCTACGACTTCGACAACGACGGCAACTTCAACGAGCCCGACGGCTATATCGACCACTTCCAGTTCGTCCACGCGGGCGAGGACGAGTCGGCGGGCGGCGGCGCCCAGGGCACCAACGCCATCTGGGCGCACCGCTGGTACGCCTACGGCGACGACAACGGCCGGACCGGCCCCGCGAACAACCGGGCGGGCGGCACCCAGATCGGCACCACCGGGATCTGGGTCGGCGACTACACGGTCCAGCCCGAGAACGGCGGACTCGGCGTCTTCGCCCACGAATACGGTCACGACCTCGGTCTGCCGGACCTCTACGACTACTCCGGCCGGGGCGAGAACTCCACCGGCTTCTGGAGCCTGATGTCCTCCGGCTCGTGGCTCGGCCGCGGCAAGGAGGCCATCGGCGACCTCCCCGGCGACATGACCGCCTGGGACAAGCTCCAGCTCGGCTGGCTCAACTACACCAAGGCGCGGGCCGCCACCGACTCCGTCCACACCCTCGGGGTCTCCGCCTACAACACCAGGCGGCCCCAGGCGCTGATCGTCGAACTGCCGAAGAAGCCCGGCACCACCCCGGTCGTCCCGCCCGCCGAGGGCAGCCGCCAGTGGTGGAGCGACATGGGCGACGATCTGCGCAACACCCTGACCCGCAAGGTCGACCTCACCGGCAAGTCGTCGGCGTCCCTGAGCCTGTCGGCCTGGTGGCAGATCGAAGCCGGGTACGACTACCTCTACACCGAGGTCTCCACCGACGGCGGAGCCACCTGGAACGCCGTCGACGGCACCGCCGACGGGCGGCCCATCACCCGCGACGCGGGCGACCGCCCGGCCCTCACCGGCCGCTCCGGGGCGCACCGCGCGCTGGTCTACCCGCTGGACGCCTACGCGGGTCAGAAGATCGACCTCCGGTTCCAGTACCGGACCGACAGCGCCACCGCCGAGAAGGGCTTCACCGCCGACCGGATCACGGTCACGGCCGACGGCGCGCCGCTCTTCACCGACGGCGCCGAGACCGACGACGCGGGCTGGACCAAGGCCGGCTTCAGCCGGATCGGCGACTCCTTCACCAAGGACTACGAGCAGTACTACCTGGCCGAGAACCGGCAGTACGTCTCGTACGACCACGGTCTGAAGGTCGGCCCGTACAACTTCGGCTTCCCCGCGCCGCTGAACCGCTGGGTCGAGCACTTTCCGTACCAGAACGGGCTGATGATCTGGTACTGGGACACCTTCCAGCGGGACAACAACACCGGAGTGCACCCCGGAAGTGGGCAGATCCTGCCGATCGACGCGAATCCCGAACCGCTGAAGTGGTCCGACGGTACGGTGATGCGCAACCGCATCCAGACCTTCGACTCGACCTTCTCGACCCGGCCGTACGACGCGGTCACGCTGCACAAGAACGGTGTGGCGACGCAGATCCCGGCCCGGCCCGGCAAGAGCGTCTTCGACGACCGCAAGGGCGTCTACTGGTACGCCGAGAACCCGACCGGCAGCGTGAAGGTAACTGACACCAACACCAAGATCTCGATCCTCAAGGAGCCGAGAAGCGGTGAAACGATCACCGTCAAGGTTGGTCCGTCGACCAAGTAAATAGCGTTATCGCAGGTCAAAGCGTGATCGGCCGTCGCCCTCTAGCGGGCGACGGCCGATCGTGTTTAGGTGCGTGGTGACCGCCTCTTATTGACACCCGGGTCCCGCACCGACCGGCGGACCCCGGGCCTACGCACCCACGGGGGAGTGGTACACCATGCCCGGCGGAGGTTTCAGCAGACTCCCGAACGGCAGCGTCGTCGTCGCGCTCAGCCTGCCCAGCCCGCTGGACGACGGCAGCGCCGCCCGCTTCCTGGTCCATGCCGCGAACCGGGCCCGCGCCCTGACCAGGCTGCGGAACCTGGGGCTGCGCGCCGTCTATCTGCGGGGGAATCTGGAGCCGCCGACGCCGGACGAGATCACGGCCGTACTGCACCACCCCGACGGACTGCTCTGGCGGCCCCACGAGGCCCCCGTCTCCGCCCTCTGGCACCCCTTCCGGACCCCGCTGCGGGGCGGCTGGGCCTGAGGGAGCGGCCGGGCACCGACCCGTACGGCCGTACGGGTCCACGGCCCCGGCATCCCGGGCCCGGCCCGGGACCGTCAGACCACCGGCTTCCCGGTCAGCTCCACGCCCGCCTCCCGCAGCTCCGGCAGCACCCACGCCGTCCGCTCCTCGGAGACCCCCGCCGTCAGATCGAGCAGGACCCGGGTGGTGAACCCCTCCCGGGCCGCGTCCAGGGCCGTCGCCCGGACGCAGTGGTCGGTGGCGATCCCCACCACGTCCACCTCCGTCACGCCCTGCGCCCGCAGCCACGCCGCGAGCCCGGTGCCGTTCTCGTCCGCGCCCTCGAAGCCGCTGTACGCCGCCGCGTACGCGCCCTTGTCGAAGACGGCGTCGATCGCGCCGGACGCCACGGCCGGGGCGAAGTTCGGATGGAAGCCCGCGCCCTCCGTGCCCGCGACGCAGTGCACCGGCCAGGACGTCTCGTAGTCGGGGGTGTCGGAGAAGTGGTCGCCCGGGTCGACGTGGTGGTCCCGGGTGGCCACCACATGGCGGTACGCCGGGCTGCTCTCACCGATCAGATCGGTGATCGCCGCCGCGACCCCGGCACCCCCCGCCACCGCGAGGCTGCCGCCCTCGCAGAAATCGTTCTGGACATCGACGACGATCAGCGCGCGGTGCATGGCGGGTGTCCTTCGGGGAGAGCGGGGAAACGGGCGACGTTCGGGGGAATCGGGTCGGTGAGGGGCGGACGGGATCGGAGAAAGGTTTCGGTAGCGGTATGACAAGCGTGCCGCGCGGAGGGCCGCAGCGGATAGGGGCGGGGCCGCCGTACGGGCCCGGCCCGGGGTTCCGTACCCCGGACCCCGCCCGGTAAGCCGCCCGCGAGGCCCCCTCTTCCTGGAGCGTCCCCGCGCGGCGGGCCCTCACACCACCCGGGCACCGCCTTTCACGCGGACGCCCCGCAGGGGCCGCCGCCGTCCCCTCAGACGTACTCCGTCGGCAGTACCGGCTCGCCCCGCGAGAGCTGCGTGGCGGACAACGGCAGCGCGCCCCGGGCGGCCCGGTGGCGCTCGCGCGCCACGTCCAGCGGCTCCCGGGCCACGATCTCGCCGCCCCGGACCAGCTCGATCTGGAGCCGGTGCGGGACGAGCTCCTCCGGTACGGGTCCAGTGCCCACGACCTCCGCCTCCGCCGTGCCCTCCGCGTCCGGCCGCCGGGCCGCCCACTTCCGGCCGCCGATCGACGCCTTGCCGCCCACGGACTTCTTCGCCACCGGCTCCAGCGGCGCGTCCGGGGCCTCGCCCCGGGCCCTGGCGACCAGCTTGTAGACCATCGAGCAGGTGGGGTGGCCGCTGCCGGTGACCAGCTGCGTGCCCACGCCGTACCCGTCCACCGGGGCCGCCGCCAGCGACGCGATGGCGTACTCGTCCAGATCGGAGGTGACCGTGATCCTGGTGTGCCGGGCGCCCAGCTCGTCGAGCTGCTGCCGGACCCGGTGGGCCACCAGCAGCAGGTCCCCGGAGTCGATCCGGACCGCGCCCAGCTCGGGCCCGGCGATCTCCACCGCCGTCCGGACGGCCTCCGCCACGTCGTACGTGTCGACCAGCAGCGTCGTCCCCCGGCCCAGCGAGTCGACCTGGGCCCGGAAGGCGTCCCGCTCGCTGTCGTGGAGCAGGGTGAAGGCATGGGCGCTGGTGCCGACGGTCGGGATGCCGTACCGGAACCCGGCCGCCAGATCCGAGGTGGAGTCGAAGCCGCCGACGTACGCCGCCCGGGACGCGGCCACCGCCGCCAGCTCGTGGGTCCGGCGCGCGCCCATCTCGATCAGCCGACGGCCGCCCGCGGCCGTCGCCATCCGGGACGCCGCGGCGGCGATCGCCGAATCGTGGTTGAGGATCGAGAGGATCACGGTCTCCAGCAGCACGCACTCGGCGAAGCTGCCCTCGACCCGCAGGACCGGCGAGCCCGGGAAGTAGACCTCGCCCTCCGGATAGCCCCAGATGTCACCGCTGAAGCGGTACGAGGCCAGCCACTCCAGGGTCGGCGCGTCCACGATTTCCCGCTCCCGCAGGAAGGCCAGTACGTCCGGGTCGAACCGGAAGTTGGCCACCGCGTCCAGGACCCGTCCCGTGCCCGCGACGACCCCGTACCGGCGTCCCTCGGGCAGCCGCCGGGTGAAGACCTCGAAGACGGACCTGCGGTGGGCCGTACCCGCCCGCAGAGCCGCCTGGAGCATGGTGAACTCGTACTGATCGGTGAAGAGGGCCGTGGAGGGTACATCGACCGGGAGCCCCAGGTCAGCGGTGTTCACGAGACTCGACCTCACGCTTTCTGCGCCGTTTCCCGCCCGGGGCGGGGCGCGCCGTCGAACGCCCGTGGGAACCGGGCGATCCAGCCATGGCCAGATGCTACCTCACATTTCGTCACTCTGACGAAATGGGGAGTCGTTTATGCGCCCCGGCGCCCCGGGTGGCAGCATGGATCGGGTGAGTGTCGCCCCCACTGAGATCACGCGCCCCGAGTCGGCGGAGCAGAGTTCCGTCGTTCCCGAACCCGACGTGCCGTGGGTGACGCTCGTCCACAACGACCCCGTGAATCTGATGAGCTATGTCACCTACGTCTTCCAGGCGTACTTCGGCTACTCCAAGGACAAGGCCCGCAAGCTGATGCTCGACGTCCATCACAAGGGACGCGCCGTGGTCTCCAGCGGCAGCCGCGAGGAGATGGAGCGCGACGTGCAGGCGATGCACGGCTACGGCCTCTGGGCGACCCTCACCCAGGACCGCGGCTGATGCCGGGACACTTCGAGCCGCTGCCCGGAGGCGGGGCCGCCGTCGCGCTCGACGACGTGGAGATCTCCATCCTGCGGTCCCTGGCGATCCAGCTGCTGGAGCTGATCGGGCCCGGCGACGAGCCGGTCGAGGGCGAGGACCCGCTGGCCGCGCTGTTCGCGGAGGGGCCGACGGAGCCGCCGTCCGACCCGGCGCTGGCCCGGCTCTTCCCCGACGCCTACCGGGGTCCCACCCCGGCGCCCCGCCCGCCCGGCGAGCAGGGTCCCGGGATGACCGAGGAGGAGACCCGCGCGGCCTCCTCCGAGTTCCGCCGCTACACCGAGAACGATCTGCGCGCGGGCAAACGGGCCAACGCGCTCGCCGTCGTCCGGGCCCTGGACGGGCTGGAGCCGGGCGGCGACTCCGCCGCCGTACTGAAGCTGCCGCCCGACGACTGCCGCTACTGGCTGGGCGCTCTCAACGACCTGCGGCTGACCATCGGCACCCGGCTGGAGGTCTCCGACGAGGACGACGCGGGCGAGACGGGCCTCTACCGCCTGCCGGACGACGATCCGCGCAAGCCGATGGTGATGGCCTACCTCTGGCTGGGGGTCCTCCAGGAGACCCTGGTCGAGACGCTGCTGCCCTGAGGCGGCCGAGCGGCTGTCCGGCTGTCCGGCTGTCCGGCTGAGCGCGCCGGGCGGGCCGGTTCCGGCTCTCGGGCCGCGGCGGTCCGGTTCCGTACGCCGTCCGGGGCCGGGCCTCTCCTGTCCCGGCCGGCCGCCGGGGCACCCTCGGCCCCTCCTCCCGTCCGTCCGTTCGGTTGTTCGCTCAACGGACGCTCAAATCCGAATAACGATCGCGTGACATCCCCGAGGTGGTTTACCCCTCGGGGAGTCTTTTGTCCGGTTCTATATGTGGGATAAGGCACAAGAAGCCGGATCGATCTTTGTCGCAACCGTGATAGATCTTCACGACCGCCAGGGGCGCCACCCATGCCCCTGGAGGCGCTTGAGCCGGCGGATCGCCGGTGGCACTCCATCCATATCCGGGGGGATCAGGAACTGGTCCGCGGTCGCTCGCCGAGAGGCGGGGCGCGCGGATCGGCATGGAGAGAAGGGCGCAGCAGCTTATGACCTCGGTGCAGGTCGACGACAGCAAGGACGGGCCGGGCAAGCCGGCCGGAGCCCCGGCGGCCACCGCCGAGGACCAGGGCTACCACCGGGCACTCGGGGCCCGGCAGATCCAGATGATCGCCATCGGCGGAGCCATCGGGACCGGGCTCTTCCTCGGGGCCGGAAAGGGCATCTCCAAGGCCGGGCCGAGCCTCATCCTCGCCTACGCCATCGCGGGCGTGGTCATCTTCTTCATCATGCGGGCCCTCGGCGAACTGCTGATGTACCGCCCGGTCTCGGGTTCGTTCTCGGAGTACGCGCGCGAGTTCGTCGGCCCCTTCGCGGGCTTCGCCACCGGCTGGACGTACTGGCTGTTCTGGGTCGTCACCGGGATGACCGAGGTCACCGCGGCGGCCGAGTACATGACGTACTGGTTCGACATCCCGCAGTGGGTCTCGGCGCTCGGCTTCACGATCGTGCTCTACCTCGCCAATCTGATCTCGGTGAAGATCTTCGGCGAGCTGGAGTTCTGGTTCTCCATGATCAAGGTGACCGCCATCGTCGGCATGATCCTGATCTGCGCCGGAATCATCACCCTCGGCTTCAGCGACGCCGGTGACACCGCCTCCTTCTCCCTGCTCTGGAGCGACGGCGGCTTCTTCCCCAAGGGCCTCGGCGGCACGCTGATGACCCTCCAGATCGTGATGTTCGCCTTCCTCGCGGTCGAGCTGGTCGGCGTCACCGCCGGAGAGTCGAAGGACCCGGAGAAGAACCTCCCCAAGGCCATCAACACCGTGCCGTGGCGGATCGCCGTCTTCTACGTCGGCGCCCTGATCATGATCCTCTCGGTGGTCTCCTGGACCAACTTCCAGCCGGGCGTCTCGCCGTTCGTGGCCGCGTTCGACCAGATGGGCCTCCAGATCGGTGCGGGCATCGTCAACTTCGTGGTCCTCACCGCGGCCCTGTCGTCCTGCAACTCCGGGATGTACTCCACCGGCCGGATGCTCCGCGACCTGGCGCTCAACAGCCAGGGGCCCAAGCTCTTCACCCGGCTGACCAAGCACGGCACCCCGCTGATCGGCACCACCTTCTCCGCCGGGCTGATGCTGATCGGCGTCTGGATCAACTACCAGTGGCCCGGCGACGCCTTCCACAAGATCGTCTCCTTCGCCACCATCTCCGGTATGTGGGCCTGGATCATGATCCTGGTGAGCCATATCCGCTACCGGGCCAAGGTCGCCCGGGGCGAGGTCGCCGAGTCCTCCTTCAAGGCCCCCGGCGCGCCGTGGACCAGCTGGTTCGCCCTCTCCTTCATCGGACTGGTGATCGTGCTGATGGGGATCGACAAGGACGCCAGGATCTCGTTGTACGTGGCCCCGGTCTGGGCCCTGGTGCTGCTGGTCTCGTATCTCGTCCTGCGGTCCAAGAACCCGGAGGGCGCGGCCTTCGCCAAGCGCTGACGGCGCCGCCCGCCACCGGCCGCCCGACCGCACCGGTCACCGGCCGCCCGGCCCCTCCGAGGGCCGGGCCCTTGATCGGCAGCGGGCGGGGAACTGCCTGCCTCCCCGCCCGGCTGTCCGAATCGCGAGACGGGCCGGTCCGTACCTCGGCACGGTACGGACCGGCCCTTCCGCCATCCGGACGACCCCCGCTTATCCTGATCCGCATGCTGACCCTGACCCAGGACCTCTACGACCGGATCGTCGCGCACGCCAGGGCCGACCACCCCGACGAGGCGTGCGGCGTGGTCGCCGGCCCCGAGGGCAGCGACCGGCCGGAACGATTCATCCCGATGCTCAACGCGGCCCGCTCGCCCACGTTCTACGAGTTCGACTCCGGTGATCTGCTGAAGCTCTACCGCGAGATGGACGACAACGACGAGGAGCCGGTGATCGTCTACCACTCGCACACCGCGACCGAGGCGTACCCCTCCCGGACCGACATCACCTACGCCAACGAGCCCGGCGCGCACTACGTCCTGGTCTCCACGGCCGACTCCGACGCGGCCGGACCGTTCCAGTTCCGGTCCTTCCGGATCGTCGCCGGAGAGGTCACGGAGGAGGAGGTCCGGGTAGTAGAGGCATACTGACCCGGCAGCTTCAATTCCATACGGGGCGGTGGGACCCAGGAAGCCGGTGTGAATCCGGCGCGGTCCCGCCACTGTTACCGGTCGTTGACACGTGCCCTCGGGCGCGTGGCGACGGCTGTCAGCCAGGAACTGACCCATCGCCCTCTTCCACCACCCAGGGGACGCGGAAATCCCCGGAGGAGGCCGTCAGCATGTCCCGACGCACGTCAGGGCGCCGTTCCGCCCGCCGCCGTACCCTCATAGCCGGTACGGCCGCCGCACTGCTCCCGATCGTCCTGACCGCCTGCGGCGGCTCGGACTCCGGTTCCGGTTCGGGCTCGGGTTCGGGTTCGGGGAAGTCCGGGGCCACGGCCGCCGGATTCCCGTACACCGTCGACAACTGCGGTGTGAAGACCACCTACAAGGCGCCCCCGAAGCGGGCCGTCACCATGAACCAGCACGTCACCGAGATCATGCTGGAGCTGGGCCTGGAGAAGTCCCTGGTCGGCACCGCCTACCTGGACGACCAGGTGCTGCCCCGCTACGCGGAGGCGTACAAGTCGGTGCCGGTGATCGCCAAGGAGTACCCCTCCAAGGAGAAGCTCCTCGCCGCCAACCCGGACTTCGTCTACGGCGGCTACGCCAGCGCCTTCGAGGCCAAGGACGGCCGCACCCGCGACGAGCTGAAGAAGTCCGGTATCGACTCCCGGCTCAATCTGGAGTACTGCACCGAGAAGCGGACCGGCCTCGACGACGTCTACCGCGAGATCGAGGAGGTCGGCCGGACCTTCGGCGTCCGCGACCGGGCCGAGAAGTGGATCGCCGCGTCCCGGGCGACGGTCGCGAAGACCGAGGCGGAGTTGAAGAAGACCACCTCCGAGCCGGTGCCCGTATTCGTCTACGACAGCGGCGACAAGACCGCGTTCACCGTCGGCGGCAAGGGCATCGGCAATGAGCTGATCGCCCGCGCGGGCGGCCGGAACGTCTTCGCCGACATTCCCAAGAGCTTCGGCGACGCGACCTGGGAGCAGGTCGTGGCCCGTAAGCCCGAGGTGATCGTGATCTACGACTACGGCGCCACCAGCCTCGCCCAGAAGAAGCGGCGGCTGCTGGAGGACCCTGCGCTGAAGGACGTCCCGGCGATCAAGAACAAGAAGTTCGCCGTACTGCCGCTCTCGGACGCGGTCGTGGGCGTCCGCGCCCCGGACGCGATCGCCAAGCTGGCCCCCCAGCTCGCCCGATGACGACCCCGACGGACGGCCGGCGGGCGGTGCCGGGCCCCGGCACCGCGCCCGGGTCCGGTACCGGCGGGGCCGACGCGAAGAGTGCCGAGGGGTCCGGGGACGAGCCGGGGCGCCGGATGGTGTTCCGCAAGGGCGCCACGGCGGTCGCCCCGGTCCCCGCCGGGACCGGGCGCCCCGACGCGCCGGGTGCCCCCGGTACGCCCTCCCGGCTGCGGTTCGGGGCCGTCCTGGCCGGGTTGCTGGCCGCCCTGGCGGCGGCCGTCCTCGCGGCCCTCGGGCTGGGCTCCGTACGCATCCCGACCGGCGAGGTCGTCGCGGCGCTGCTGCCGGGTGCCGAGCCCAGCCCGTTCCGGACGATCGTGCTGGACGTCCGGCTGCCCCGGGTCCTGCTCGGTATCGTCGTCGGCGCCGGGCTCGGCGTCGTCGGCGCGGTCCTCCAGGCCCTGGTCCGCAACCGGCTCGCCGACCCCTTCCTGCTCGGGATCTCCTCCGGGGCGTCCACCGGGGCGGTCGTCGTCCTGGTCCTCGGCATCGGCGCGACCACCGCCGTCGCCCTGCCCGCCGGTGCCTTCATCGGCGCCTTCGCGGCGCTCGTCCTCGTCTACGGACTGGCCCGGCACGGCGGCTCGATGACCGGGACCCGGCTGGTCCTCGCCGGGGTCACCATCAGCTATGTCTTCACGGCGCTGACCACCCTCGTCCTGGTCGCCTCGTCCCGCCCCGAGCACTTCCGCGAGGCCCTGTACTGGTCGCTCGGCGGGCTCGGCAGCGCCCGCTGGGACACGGTCTGGCTGCCCGCCGCCGTGGTCGGCCTGCTGCTGCCGCTGCTGCTGGCCCTGGCCCGCCCGCTGGACCTGCTGCTGGTGGGGGAGGAGGGCGCGACCGTGCTCGGTCTGGACGTCGCCCGGTTCCGGGCCGCCGTCTTCGTCCTGGTCTCCCTGGTCACCTCGGTCCTCGTCGCGGCCAGCGGCGCGGTCGGCTTCATCGGCCTGATGGTCCCGCACGCGGCCCGGCTGCTGGTCGGCGCCGCCCACCGGGCCCTGCTCCCGGTGGCCGCGCTGATCGGCGCGGTCGCGCTGGTCGTCGCCGACCTCGGGGCCCGTACCGTCGCCGCGCCCCAGGACGTCCCCGTCGGGGTGCTGACGGCGCTGATCGGCGGCCCGCTGTTCCTGTGGCTGATGCGCCGCCGCCCGGTCGACGGCACCGAAGGAGGCCGGACGTGATCCCGACCGCGACCCAGGGCGGGGCCCTGACCGCGACCACGGCGAAGGCCCCGGCCGAGAGCCCGGCCACGACCGGCGCCGGACCCGGTGCCCGCGGGCCCGGCCCGGCCGAACTGCGGGTACGCGGGCTCTCGTACACCACCCCGGAGGGCCGCCCGCTCCTCGAAGGCGCCGACCTCGACCTCCGCCCCGGCGAGACCACCGGCCTCGTCGGCCCCAACGGCAGCGGCAAGACGACCCTGCTGCGCTGTGTCTACGGCACCCTGCGCCCCACCGCCGGGACCATCACCGTCGACGGCGCCGATCTGCTCGCCATGGGCCCCAAGGACCGGGCCCGGCGGGTCGCGACCGTACCGCAGGAGAACCGGCCCGAGTTCGAACTCACCGTCCGCGAGATCGTGCTGATGGGCCGGGCCCCGCACAAGCGCTTCTGGGAGCCCGACAGCGCCGCCGACGGCCGGGCGGCCGACGAGGCCATGGCCCGGCTCGGCATCACCGAGCTGGCCGGGCGGGCCTTCCCGTCGCTCTCCGGCGGGGAGCGGCAGCGCGCCCTGGTCGCCCGCGCCCTGCTCCAGGACCCGGCGCTGCTCGTCCTCGACGAGCCGACCAACCATCTCGACATCCGGTACCAGCTGGAGATCCTCGGCCTGGTACGGGAGTTGGGCACCACCAACCTGCTCGCCCTGCACGACCTCAACCTGGCCGCGTACTACTGCGACCGGATCCATGTCCTGCACGGCGGCCGGATCGTCGCCGCCGGGCCGCCCGCCGAGGTCCTCACGGCCGAGCTGCTGGCCGAGGTGTACCAGGTCACGGCCGAGGTGGCGGTCCACCCGAGGACGGGCGCCCCCACCATCACCTACCTCCCGCCGGGGCTTCCGTAGGACCCGCGCGACGCCCGTACGGACAAGCTGTCCGTACGGGCGTCCGCAGGGTGTCCGCAGGGTGTCCGCGGGGTCTCCGTACAGCCGTTCACGGGGTCTCCGAGGGACCGTCCGGTGGCCGGAGAAGACCATTCGTCCGACAGGTGAGCACTGTCCGTCCGGCATACGAGATGCTATTCCGAACCCCGGATCGGGAATCGTTACGATGACCGCATGGTTCTCCACGACATGAGCGACAAGACGCGGAGCGGTGCCGTACTGCTCGTCGCGCGGCTCCATGTCGACCTGTGCCGTCTCGCCAGCGCGATGTGTACCTGAGCGTGTCCTGATCCGTGCCCTGAGCCCGTTCCGCGTTCCGAGCACCGCCGGACGATTCGTCCGGAACATCCGATCCACCGCCCTCGGCGCGGGGGCCGAGCCGCGCCCCCGCCTCTTCGACTGTCGACTGGAGTCCACCCCATGGCCATCGAGGTCCGCATTCCGACCATCCTCCGCACCTACACCGGCGGCGAGAAGGCCGTCCAGGCCGACGGCGCGACGCTCGCCGAACTCTTCGCCGACCTGGAGACCCGGCACACGGGCATCGAGGCCCGGATCGTGGACAAGGAGAACGGCGACCAGCTGCGCCGCTTCGTGAACGTCTACCTCAACGACGAGGACGTCCGCTTCATCGACGGCATCGCCACCAAGGTCTCCGACGGCGACAGCGTCACCATCCTCCCGGCGGTCGCCGGCGGAATGCGCTGACCCACGATGCGTTACGACTCCCCGCTCGCGGCCGTCGGCAATACGCCGCTGGTCCGGCTGGCCCGGCTGTCCCCCTCCGACGACGTCCGGATCTGGGCGAAACTGGAGGACCGCAACCCCACCGGCTCGATCAAGGACCGCCCGGCGCTCCATATGATCGAGCAGGCGGAGAAGGACGGCCGGCTCACCCCCGGCTGCACGATCCTGGAACCCACCTCGGGCAATACCGGCATCTCCCTGGCGATGGCGGCCCGCCTCAAGGGCTACCGCATCGTCTGCGTCATGCCGGAGAACACCAGCCAGGAGCGTCGTGAACTGCTCGCGATGTGGGGAGCCGAGATCATCTCGTCACCGGCGGCCGGCGGTTCCAACACCGCCGTCCGCGTGGCGAAGGAGCTGGCGGAGCAGCACCCGGACTGGGTGATGCTCTACCAGTACGGCAATACCGCCAATCCGGCCGCGCACTACGCCACCACCGGCCCGGAGATCCTGGCCGACCTGCCGTCCGTCACCCACTTCGTGGCGGGCCTGGGCACCACCGGCACCCTGATGGGCGTCGGCCGCTATCTGCGCGAACACGTCCCGGGCGTCTCGATCGTGGCCGCCGAGCCCCGCTACGACGACCTGGTCTACGGGCTGCGCAACCTGGACGAGGGCTTCGTGCCCGAGCTGTACGACGCCTCCGTCCTCACCACCCGCTTCTCCGTCGGCTCGGCGGACGCGGTCCGCCGTACCCGCGACCTGCTCCAGCAGGAGGGCATCTTCGCGGGCATCTCCACGGGCGCCGCGCTGCACGCCGCGATCGGCGTCGGTACGAAGGCCGTCAAGGCGGGCCGGAGCGCCGATATCGTCTTCGTGGTCGCCGACGGCGGCTGGAAGTACCTCTCCACCGGTGTCTACACCGCCCCGACGACGGAGGCGGCGATCGAGACGCTCCAGGGCCAGCTCTGGGCCTGACGCCCGCGATCGCCCACCGCCCGCCCGGTGCCCGGTGTCGAGTGGCCCCCGGCACCGGAGGGTGCGCGAGGGCGGCGACGGGCGGGATGGGCCCGTCGTGGACGGCGGCGACCCGGATCGGGCGCCCGCGCGGGGTCCCCGGCTCCGCTCCGTCCCCCCGTCGACGGTCGTCGGCTCGATCACGGATTCGATCGCTCCGCCCGGGCCGGAACGGCCGGAGTACGGGCCGCGGCCGGCCGTGGTGACGGGCCGTACCGCCCGCGCGGTGAGCCCGGCCTACACCGCGGAGTCCGCGCGGCGGATCGCCGATCGCCGTTCGGGCGCCCGCGATCAGGCGAGGTGCCGGACGCGGTCCCACAGCTCCGGCGGGAGCGTGCCCGCCTTGCGGCGGAAGGCGGAGACCCGGACGTCGCGGAGTTCGTCCGTCTCCAGATAGCTGGCGCGCCCACGGGCGTCGCCGACCGTCCCCGGCGGCAGCGGGATCACCCCGGGCCGGGGATCGGGGCGGCTGGTGATCTTGGCGACGCGGGCCGTGGCGGAGCCGACCCGGAGCACCAGACAGGGGCGGTCCTTCGACCCGGGGCCGTCCTCGTAGGGCACATCGGCCCACCAGATGTCCCCCGGGCGGAGGCGGCGGCCCCGCAGCACCGGGGCCCGGCCCGGCGGGCGGCGCTCCGGCGGGCGGCGGGAAGCCGGACGGCCCGGCCCGCCCCCGCGGCCGGTCCGGCCCCTGGCTTCGGCCACCGCCACGAGCAGGGCGAGCAGAATCACCCCACCGGCCAGATACGGCCACCACGACTCGTTCACAGCACCGACCGTACCGACGCCGCCGGGACCCCGCACCCGGCGGGGAGCCCCGGGCGCGCGGCCCGGCCCCCGGCGCGGCCCGCATTACGCGCCCCGTACCGCTACGAAACGCGCCCCGTGCCCCGTACGCGCGCCCTTGTGCCGTCCGAATCGGTGACAGCCCAGGTGAGTTCCCCCACAACGCCCGGCGCAGGAGGAGCGGCCACCTCTTTTGCGCTTTACGCTCGACGGACCGCACGACCCGGACCTCACCCCCGCGCCTTCGGGCCCGGGGGTGCCCGGCCCGCACCCGTCACCCTCCCCGTCAACGGAGGTCCCAGCTCCATGAAGCTCACCGTCGTCGGCTGCTCGGGGTCGTTCCCGTCCGCGGAATCGGCCTGCTCGAGCTACCTCGTCGAGGCCGACGGCTTCCGGCTGCTGCTCGACATGGGCAACGGAGCCCTCGGCGAGTTGCAGCGCCATATCGGTCTCTACGACCTCGACGCGGTCTTCCTCAGCCATCTCCACGCCGACCACTGCATCGATATGTGCGGGTACTTCGTGGCCCGCTACTACCGCCATGACGGCGGGCGCTGCCCGGCGATCCCGGTCTACGGCCCCGAGGGCACCGAGCAGCGGCTGACCACGGCGTACGCGGACACACCCGCGCCCTCCGCGATGGCCGAGGTCTTCGACTTCCACACCCTGAAGTCCGGCAGCTTCGACATCGGGCCCTTCGCCGTCCGGGTCGAGCGGGTGGCCCACCCCGTCGAGGCGTACGGGATCCGGCTGGAGCACGGCGGCCGGACCCTGGCGTACTCCGGCGACACCGGGGTCTGCGAGCCGCTGTACGAACTGGCGGCGGACGCGGACCTCTTTCTCTGCGAGGCGTCCTTCACCCACGGCAAGGAGGACATCCCGGGCCTCCATCTCAACGGGCGGGAGGCCGGTGAGCTGGCGCACCGGGCCCGGGTGGGGCGGCTGGTGCTGACGCACATCCCGCCGTGGACCGACGCCGGGCGGAATCTGGCCGACGCCCGGGAGACGTACCCCGGTCCGGTGGAGCTGGCGGCGGCCGGGGTCGCGTACGAGGTGTGAGCGGGTGCCGCCGGGGTCCGTCCGGGGCGGACGGCACCCGGCCCGGAACGCGAGAACGGTACGGCCCCGGGCGAGCGCCCGGGGCCGTACCGTCGATCGGGTCCGGTGGCCTACTTCGACCCCGACTCCGCCTTCTGCAGCTCCGCCAGCTCGTCGTCGGACTCACGGCCCGGCGTCGGCAGGTTGAACTTGGTGATCGCGAACCGGAAGACCACGTAGTAGAGCGCGCCGAAGGCGACTCCGACCAGCGCAAGACCGATGGGGTTGGAGGCGATGCCGAAGTTCAGTATGTAGTCGATCGCGCCGGCCGAGAAGCCGAATCCGTCCCGCATGCCGAGTGCCCAGGTCAGGGCCATCGAGACACCGGTGAGGACGGCGTGCACCGCGTAGAGCACCGGGGCGATGAACATGAAGGTGAACTCGATGGGCTCGGTGACACCCGTGACGAACGAGGTCAGCGCAAGGGAGAACATCATGCCGCCGACCACCTTGCGCCGCTCCGGGCGGGCGCAGTGGACGATCGCGAGACAGGCCGCCGGGAGGGCGAACATCATGATCGGGAAGAAGCCGGTCATGAACTGACCCGCCTCGGGGTCGCCCGCCAGGAAGCGCGCGATGTCGCCGCTCTTGCCGTCGTACTCACCGGCCTGGAGCCACGGGAACGAGTTCAGCAGGTGGTGCATGCCGATCGGGATCAGCGCCCGGTTGGCGACACCGAAGATGCCCGCGCCCGCCGCGCCGGAGCCGACCAGCCACTCGCCGAAGTTGTGCAGCACGGTGCCGAGGACCGGCCAGATCAGACCGAAGACGATCGCGATGACCAGACCCGCGAAGGCGGAAAGGATCGGCACCAGTCGGCGACCGCCGAAGAAGCCCGCCCAGTCGGGCAGCTTGGTCCGGTAGAACCGCTGGTAGAGCAGGGCGACGACGAGGCCCATCACCACACCGCCGAGGACCTTGGCGTCCACCGGAGCCTCGGTCATGACGATCTTGCCGTCGACGACCTTGGCGACCTCGGGCAGGTTCTTGTCGGTGAACTGGGCCAGGACGTTCTTGAAGACGAGATAGCCCGTGACGGCCGCGAGGGCGGTCGAGCCGTCGGACTTCTTGGCGAAGCCGATCGCGATGCCGACGGCGAAGAGCAGCGGCATGTTGTCGAGGAGGGCGTTGCCGCCCGCCGACATATAACCGGCGATCTTCTGTATCAGCTCCGGGAACGACTCGCGTCCCAGCATGTCGGGCTGGCCGAAGCGGACCAGGAGCGCGGCCGCGGGCAGCACCGCGACCGGCAGCATCAGGCTGCGGCCGATGCGCTGCATAACAGCCATCGCGCCCGCGCCCTTCTTCTTCTGCGCCGCGGGGGCGTCACTCGCCGTGGACATGTGCATCCTCCAGTGGGCAAGGCGGCGCCCGGCGGCATGGCAGGGGGGACGACGACGCCTTGAGGGGAATCGGGGTATGACGGAGACCCATCCCAGTGGGACCGACCAGGAGCGTGCCTCTGGTCTACACCACTGAGTGGTTTAGACCTGTTGTAGCACGGCTGTGCGGGTCGGGGATAGATAAGGAACCTTCAAATATTGTGGCGTGGAACATACGTAACAATTCGGGCGCGATGGGGGGTTGGGCCCGAGGTCGGCCGGGGTGCGGCCCGATTTCGGGCACCGGGGCGCCCGAACCCGGAAAAGCCCCGGCCCCCGCCGAAGGGGCGGGGGCCGGGGCCGGGCGAACGGGGCCGAGCGCCGTTCGCGGTGCGCTATTTGATGTTGTCCTTCTCCTGCTGCTCGCCCACGTCCTCCGGTTCCCGGCCCGGGGTCGGCAGCTTGAAGAACGTGATGGCGAACCGGAAGATCACGTAGTACACCACCGCGAAACAGAGCCCGATCGGGATGATCAGCCACGGTTTCGTCGCCAGACTCCAGTTGATCACATAGTCGATCAGCCCGGCCGAGAAGCTGAAGCCGTCATGGACGCCGAGCGCCCAGGTCACCGCCATCGAGACACCCGTCAGCACGGCGTGGATCACGTACAGCACCGGCGCCACGAAGAGGAACGAGTACTCGATCGGCTCGGTGATCCCGGTGACCAGCGATGTCAGCGCCACCGAGAGCATCAGCCCGCCGACCTCCTTGCGGCGGTGCGGGAACGCGGTATGTGTGATCGCCAGCGCCGCCGCGGGCAGCGCGAACATCATGATCGGGAAGAAGCCGCTGGTGAACTGGCCCGCGTTCGGGTCGCCCGCCAGGAACATCGAGATATCGCCGTGCACCGTCGTACCGTCGGGCTTGGTGTAGCTCCCGAGCTGGAACCAGATCGGCACATTGAGGAACTGGTGCAGCCCGATCACCAGCAGCGCCCGGTTGGCCACCCCGAAGATGCCCGAACCCCACGCCCCGAGCCCCACCAGCCAGTCGCTGAAGTGCTCCAGACCGGTACCGATCGGCGGCCAGATCCAGAGGCAGAGCGCGGCGAACGCGATCGCCACGAACGCCATGATGATCGGCACCAGCCGCCGGCCGTTGAAGAAGCCCAGCCAGTCCACCAGCTTGGTGCGGTGGAACCGCTGCCAGAAGTACGCGGCCAGCAGACCCATCACGATGCCGCCGAACACCCCCGGATTCTGGTACTGGAAGAGGCTGAACGTGCCGTCCGCGTGGGCGCAGCCGCCGCCCGCCGCCTTCGACCCGGGCGTACAGTCGATCGGGAACTGGCGCAGTACGCCCCGGTAGACCAGGAAGCCCGCCACGGCGGCGAGCGCCGTGGAGCCGTCCGCCTTCTTCGCCATCCCGATGGCGACACCCACACAGAACAGCAGCGGCAGCCCCAGCTCGGGATCGAGCAGCGCCCCGCCCGCCCCCGCCATCACCTTGGCGACGTCGTTCCAGCCCAGCCCCTCGGCGCCGAACACATCGGGCTGGCCGAGCCGGTTGATGATGCCCGCGGCGGGCAGGACGGCGATGGGGAGCTGGAGACTGCGCCCCATCTTCTGGAGCCCCTGGAAGAATCCGCTCCAGGGGGACCGTCCCCGGGCCGCCACACTCTCGGACGCCATCGGCACTCCTCCCGGCTCGAACGGGCCTGGTTTGGCAGGTCGGGCAGACTGGTGTAGACCAGTTGCCGTACGGCCGCGCGGACCGTGATCGTCATCATTGGGTACGAAGCGGCACATCGCCCGTGAAGTTGGGCCAACCGTGCGTTACCGTGACCGAGCGGCCGATCGCGGGCCGTCGCAGCGCCGAGCGACCCGTCGAGGTCGCCGGGGAACACCAGGGAGAAGACATGGCCACGAAGGCTGAGAAGATCGTCGCCGCGCTCGGCGGAGTCGACAACATCGAAGAGGTCGAGGGCTGCATCACCCGTCTCCGGACCGAGGTCATCGACCCGGACAAGGTCGACGAGGCCGGTCTGAAGGCCGCCGGTGCCCATGGTGTCGTCAAGATGGGTACCGCGATCCAGGTCGTCATCGGTACGGACGCGGACCCGATCGCCGCGGAGATCGAAGACATGATGTGACCTGCGCGGTCACCACGCCCGGGCCCCCTCCGCCGAGCCGGAGCGGGCCCGTACGCATGTCCGGGGCCGTACGCCGGTGACGCCCGGGGCGGCTCGGGGGCCGTACGCCGGCAGCGACCCGGGCCGTACGCCGACGGCGCCCCGGGGCGAGTCCGGCGACCTGTACCGCGGGCCGGATCCGTACGCCCGGAGCGCGCCGGATCGTACGCCGGGCGGCGCCCGGGACCGGAGCCGTACGCCGGACGGAGCAGTCCCCCGCTCCCGATAGGCTCGGGTCATGTCTCGCATCGACGGCCGCACCGCCGAACAGCTCCGTCCCGTCACCATCGAACGCGGGTGGAGCAAGCACGCCGAGGGTTCCGTCCTCGTCTCCTTCGGCGACACCAAGGTCCTCTGCACCGCCTCCTTCACCGAGGGCGTACCCCGCTGGCGCAAGGGCAGCGGCGAGGGGTGGGTGACCGCCGAGTACTCGATGCTGCCGCGCGCCACCAACACCCGCGGCGACCGGGAGTCCGTCCGCGGCCGGATCGGCGGACGCACCCATGAGATCAGCCGGCTGATCGGCCGCTCCCTGCGCGCCGTCGTCGACACCAAGGCCCTCGGCGAGAACACCATCGTCCTCGACTGCGACGTCCTCCAGGCCGACGGCGGCACCCGAACCGCCGCGATCACCGGCGCCTACGTCGCCCTCGCCGACGCCGTCACCTGGGCCCGGGGCCGCAAGCTGATCCGGGCCGGACGGCAGCCGCTGACCGGCACCGTCGGCGCCGTCTCCGTCGGCATCGTCGACGGCGTACCCCTCCTCGACCTGCGCTACGAGGAAGACGTCCGCGCCGACACCGACATGAACGTCGTCTGCACCGGCGACGGCCGCTTCGTCGAGGTCCAGGGCACCGCCGAGGCCGAGCCCTTCGACCGCAAGGAACTCAACGCCCTCCTCGACCTGGCCGCCGGGGGCTGCGCCGACCTGGCCGCACTCCAGCGCGCCGCACTGGACGAGACCGGCGCCGACGCCTGACCCGTACGGGCGGTTCCAGCCGTCCGGCCGTACGGGGCCGGACGGTTCCGGCCGTCCCCTCCTACGGGCCGGACGGCGAGCAACCCCCACCGCCCGGCCCGGCGTCTTCGGGGGCACGGGCGTACCGCCACCGGTCGTACGCCCCGACACCGGGGAGGGACCCCGGTGCGCCCGGGGGAGGAAACCACCATGACCGCGCGCCGCCGAATCGTCGTCACGCTCGCCGCAGCCGCGCTGACCGTGCCCGTCGTCACCGGGTGCGACGCCGTCGACACCGCCCTCGACTGCCTCGACACCGCCGAGACCATCACCCGCAGCCTCGACAACCTCCAGAGCGCCGTCTCCAACGCCGCGGACAACCCGACCGAGGCGCGGCAGTCCCTCGAAGACATCGAGAAGGAACTGAAGACCCTCGACGACAAGACGGACAACGCCGACCTGGAGAAGGCCGTCAAGGACCTCGACAAGGGCATCGACAACATCCGCCGGGCGATCGAGAACAACGAGAACACGGTGGACATCGCCCCGCTGAAGGACGCGAGCAAGGAAATCCGCAAGGTCTGCACCCCCTGACATCCCTTGCCCCTCCGGGGCATCGCCCCAAGTACCCGGGCCGCGCCCGGCGACCTGGCGTCGTTCGCGGTCCGCGCCACCGTCGTGGCTGGTCGCGCAGTTCCGCCCCCTATGCCTTCGGCAATGGGGGGACCCCCAGCGCCTTGGCCCTCCGGCTGAGGCCCACAACCCGGTCTCGCCCGGCGGCCTGATGTCGTCGGCGGTCAGCGGCCCGCCCGTCGCTGGTCGCGCAGTTCCCCGCGCCCCTAGGTTGCCCTCCTGACCGCTCCTCCCAAGAGACGGGCCCTCCAAGACCGTCAACCCTTTCAGGGCGGTGCCGGGGAGAGCATTTAGGGGCGCGGGGAACTGCGCGACAAGCCACGACGGTGGTGCGGACCGCGAACTACATCAGGCCGCCGGGCGCGGCCCGGGTCTGTCGGCGATGCCGTGGAGGGCCAAGGCGCTGGGGGTCCCCCCATTGCCGAAGGCATAGGGGGCGGAACTGCGCGACCAGCCAGCCACGGTCCGCAGGCCGCCGACAACATAGGGTCGCTGGGTGCGGCCCGGGTTGTGGGCCTCAGCCGGAGGGCCAAGGCGCTGGGGTCCCCATCGCCGAAGGCATAGCCCCACGCGGGCCGCCCGCGGCGAACAACGCGTGGCCCGGGTCGAGTGAGGCGGACCCGTCGGGAGGACGATAATCGGGGGATGAGCCGTATCGTTCTCGCCACCCGCAACGCCGGGAAGATCGTCGAGCTGAGGGCCATCCTCGCCGATGCCGGACTTCCGCACACCCTCGTCGGTACCGACGCCTATCCGGAGGTTCCGGACGTCAAGGAGACCGGGGTGACCTTCGCCGAGAACGCCCTGCTCAAGGCGCATGCCTTGGCGAAGGCGACCGGGCTGCCCGCCGTCGCCGACGATTCCGGGCTCTGTGTGGACGTCCTCGGCGGCGCGCCGGGGATCTTCTCCGCCCGCTGGGCCGGGACCCACGGCGACGACCCGGCCAATCTGAATCTGCTGCTGGCCCAGCTCTCCGACATCGCCCCGGAGCACCGCGGCGCGCACTTCTTCTGTGCCGCCGCCCTCGCGCTGCCCGACGGTACGGAGCGGGTCGTCGAGGGGCGGCTCACCGGCACACTGCGCCATGTGCCCGCAGGGACCAACGGCTTCGGCTACGACCCGATCCTGCAGCCCGACGGCATGGACCGGACCTGTGCCGAGCTGACATCGGATGAGAAGAACGCGATCAGTCACCGGGGCAAGGCGTTCCGGGCCCTGGTGCCCGTCGTCCGCGAGCTGGCGGGCTGAGGCGACCACCCGCCGAGGGCCACCACCCGCCGACGGCGCGGCACACGCCGAGGGCGCGGCTCCCCTTCGAAAGGGGGCCGCGCCCTCGTGTTCGACCGTGAGCCCGGTGGGACTCGAACCCACGACACACCGGACCTAAACCGGCGCCCTCTAGCCAGCTGGGGTACGGGCCCCCGTCGCAGCTCACTCTACTGGCTGCGGGCCCGCGCCCTCGCCGGATATCGGCCCGTGATCGATGCCGCCGGATGCCCCGCCGGGTGCCCCGGCAGGCTGCCCCGCCTGGGTTTCGGGTCAGATCCCCAGATCTTTGATGATCTTGGCGACATGGCCGGTGGCCCGGACGTTGTAGAGGGCCCGTTCGACCTTGCCCTCCTCGTCGACGACGACCGTGGACCGGATGACGCCGGTCACGACCTTCCCGTACAGCTTCTTCTCGCCGAACGCGCCGTACGCCCGCAGTACCTCCTTCTCCGGGTCGCCGACCAGGGTCACCTTCAGGCTCTCCTGCTCCCGGAACCGGGCCAGCTTCTCCGGCTTGTCCGGCGAGACACCGATCACGTCGTAACCGGCCCCGGCCAGGACGTCCAGATTGTCGGTGAAGTCGCATGCCTGCTTGGTGCAGCCGGGCGTCAGGGCGGCCGGGTAGAAGTAGACGATGACCTTGCGGCCCCGGTGGTCCGCGAGGGACACCTCTTTGCCGTCCGCGTCGGGCAGGGTGAAGTCGGGGGCAAGGTCACCGGGCTTGAGGCGGTCGCTCATGCTCTTCGGGCTCTCCTCGGAAGGTGTGCGTGGTGTACGCGGTCGAGCGTAATGGGGGTGCCGTGGGGTGCGACGGCGGCAGAGCTGACAGACTGTCGAGGAGCTACCGGATCCGTACGGGAACCGGACGAACCAGGAATCAACCACGGAGGCGGCGCGGTGTCGGACGCGAGGACCCCAGCGCAGATCGAGGCGGACATCGTCCAGCGGCGCGACCGGCTGGCCGAGACGCTGGACGAGATCGGGGTACGGGTACACCCCAAGACCATCGTCGGTGACGCCAAGGCCAAGGTCGCGTCGCAGGTGGACCAGGTCAGAGGCCGGGCGCTGGACGCGGTGCAGCGCACCGTGGACGACATCCGGTCCCGGTTCGTCACCGAGGACGGCGCCGCCCGGCTCGACCGGGTCGTGCCGGTCGCCCTGGTGGTGGTCGGGGTGGTCGGACTGCTCGCCGTCTCGTCCCGCAGGGGCCGGGGCTGACCCGGGGGTGAACCGCCGCCTCCCGGGGCCCCGGCGGCCACCGTCCGCCGGGAGTACGGGTAGGTTGCACGCGTGAGCGCCGACACCACCCGAGACCCGGGCACCCAGCACGACAAGCTCCCCATCCGGATGCTGCACGACCGTGTGCTGGTGCGGACCGACATCCCGGAGGGCGAGCGGCGTTCCACCGGCGGCATCGTGATCCCCGCGACGGCGGCGGTCGGCCGTCGGCTCTCCTGGGCCGAGGTGGTCGCCGTCGGTCAGAGCGTGCGGACCGTGGAGACCGGTGACCGGGTGCTCTACGACCCCGAGGACCGGGCCGAGGTCGAGGTCAGGGGTGTGGCGTACGTCCTGATGCGGGAGCGCGACCTGCACGCCGTGGCCGCCGACCGTTTCCAGGGCTCCGAGGACAGTACCGGTCTGTATCTGTAGGACCGGATGGCGGTACGGGCCGATCGCCCTCGGATCGGGACGTGCCCCGGCCCGGGGGGAACTCCCCGGCCGCGGTGTCCGACTCCTGACGCGACCGACACCGCGCCGGACAGGAGATCCGTATGCCGCCCATGAACCGCCGGGACGCCCTCCGTACCTCGACCGCCCTGGGCGCCGTCGGAGCGCTCGGCGCCACCGCCGGTACGGCCCCGGCCGCCGCGTCGGGACGGGCCGGGACCGGTCCCCTCCGCGTCCAGGTCGTCATGTTCGACGGTGTGGAGGAGCTGGACTTCGCCGCGCCGTACGAGGTCTTCGCCGCCGCCGGGTACTTCACCGACCGCCCGGTCGAGGTCCGCTACACGGCCGTGGCCGGCTCCGGTTCGGTCACCGGCGCGTACGGCACCCGGATCCGGGGCATCGGCCCCTGGGAGCCCGACGAGGCCGATGTCCTCGTGGTCCCCGGCGGCGGCTACCGGCGGCCCGGCAAGCCCGGGGTGGCGACCGAGATAGCCCGGGGCACCCTGCCCCGGGCGCTGGCCCGCGCGGTCCGCCCCGGGCTCACGATCGCCGCCCTCTGTACCGGGGTGATCCTCTGCGCCGCCGCCGGACTCACCCGGGGCCGCCCCTGCACCACCCACCGGGGAGCCCGCGCGGACCTGGAGCGGCGGGGCGGCATCCTCAAGGACGCCCGGGTGGTGGACGACGGCGATCTGGTCACGGCGGGCGGTGTCACCTCCGGACTGGAACTCGCCCTCTGGCTGACCCGCCGGGAACTCGGCGCGGACCCGGCGACCAAGCTGGAGGCCATGCTGGAGTACGAGGCCCGAGGCACGGTCTGGACCCCGGGACCGCTACGGCGGTAGTCCTGGGCACCGGAGTATCGCCTCGGAACAGCGGACCCGGATGGCCGAAATACCCCCGGTGACCAAGGTCACCGGGGGCTTTGCCCCTGCTTTGCTAAGCTGGGGATCACCCCGACGAGACGCGCCGTACCGGGACTTCAGCAAAGACGACGCACCCCGGATACGAAGTTCGAATGTCTCGGAGGTGCCGTCATGGCATGGGTTCTGCTGATCATCGCCGGTGTGCTGGAAGTCGGCTGGTCGATCGGAATGAAGTTCACCGAGGGCTTCACCAAGCTCTGGCCCAGCGTCTTCACCGGCGCGGGCATCGTCGCCAGCATGATCCTGCTGGCCCAGGCCACGAAGACGCTGCCCATCGGTACCGCCTACGGCGTCTGGGTCGGCATCGGCGCGGCGGGTGCCGCGATCGTCGGCATGGTCGCCCTGAACGAGCCGGTGACGGCGGCCCGGATCTTCTTCGTCTCGCTGCTGCTGGTCGCGGTCGTCGGCCTGAAGGCCACCTCCGGCCACTGACCCCCGAAACCGCCGAGGCGCCGTGCTCACCCCCGTGCACGGCGCCTCGGCCCTTTTCCCGGCGGCCCGCCCTCGGCCCCGGTTCCGGCGGCTCAGTACGGGCGGCGGGCCCGGGTACTCGGTTCCGGTCCGGGACCGGCGTCACCGGTGCCGGGACCCTCGTCCCGGAACACCCCGTCCGCCGGAACGTCCGGCAGCACCACCGGACCCCCGCCGGCCCCCGGCGGTACGTCCCCGATCACCGGCGGCGCCGACGGCAGGATCTCCACCGGCAGGGACGGCACCGTCACCGGAGGCAGGGTGATCCCCGGCGGCAGGGGCACCACCTCGTCCGGGGGACCGGTGCTCGGCGACGGACCCGTCGGCCCGTCCGGCGACTCCGTCCCCGGCGACGCGGGCCCCTCGTCGTACGTCCCCTCCTCCACGACCAGTTCGAAATCGGTGATCTCGGTCTCCGCCAGCGCGTCCCCGGTGAACTGGCCCCAGACCCGGGCTGGCGCGCCGCCCCCGTTGATCCGCGGCAGCCCCATCGCCCCGTACAGCGGCTTCTGCACCCCGGTGTCCGGGTCCTGGCCCATCACCGCGACCACCGTCGCCAACTGGGGCGTGTAGCCGGCGAACCAGGCGGCCTTGTCCTCCTCGGCGGTCCCCGTCTTCCCGGCCGCCGGACGGCCCGCGGTCCTGGCCGCCGTACCCGTACCGCCCTCCACCACGCCCTGGAGCACCGCCGTCGTCGTATCGGCCGCCTCCCGGCTCACCACCCGCCGCTCCCGCCGCTCGGGCAGGCCCACCGCCGTACCGTCCTTGCTGACGCTCGCCACGATCGAGTAGCCGCCCCGGCGTCCGTGGTTGGCGAGGGTCGCGTACGCCTCCGTCATGTCCAGCACGCTCGCCGTCGCCGGACCCAGCGCGATCGACGGCGAAGCCGACAGATCGGGGGTGCCGGGCGGCAGGCCGAGGGCGATCGCGGTCCGTTTCACCGCCGCCGGGCCCACATCCACCGCCAACTGGGCGTAGACCGCGTTCACCGACCGGTCCGTGGCGGTCGCCACGGTGATCGGGCCGTACGAGATGCCGTCCTCGTTCTCGGGCGCGTACCGGCCCCCGCTCCAGCCCCGGACCGGGCGCCGGTCGTCGCCGTCGTAGACCGTGCCCGGGGTGATCGGGCGGCCGTCCTGGGTGGTGGCCCGGTGCTCCACGGCCGCCGCCAGCACGAACGGTTTGAACGTGGACCCCACCTGGTAGTCCCGGCGGGTGGCGTTGTTGACGTACTGCCGGGTGTAGTCGACCCCGCCGTAGAGCGCCACCACCTGCCCCGACGCCGGGTCGATCGCCGCGCCCCCCACCCGGACGTCGCGGTCGGCGGCCCGCCGCTCCGGCTCCAGCCGGGCCGTCACCTGCTCGGCCACCGCCTTCACGAAGGCGTCCTGCTTCGACCGCTGGAGCGTCGTGGTGATCCGGTAGCCGCCCGCCGCCAGGGTCTGCTCGTCCACGATCCCCCGGGACGTCAGATACTCCTCCACCGCCTGCACCACATACCCCCGCTGCCCCGAGAGACCGGTCGCAGGGCGGGCGCTGAGCGGGGTGGGGAAGACCGTCGCCGCCCGCTCCGCCGGGGAGAGCCAGCCCTGCTTCACCATGCCGTCGAGGGTGTAGTTCCAGCGGGCCAGCGCCGCGCCCCGGTTCTCCGGGTGGGTGGTGACGTCGAACGCGGTCGGCGCGTTCAGCAGCGACGCCAGATAGGCGCCCTGGGCGGTGGTCAGCTTCGAGACGTCCGTCCCGTAGTACGCCTGCGCCGCGGCCTGCGCGCCGTACGCGTTCCGGCCGAAGTAGCTGGTGTTCAGATACCCCGCCAGGATCTCGTCCTTGCTCTGCTCCCGGCCCAGCTTGATCGCGATGAAGAACTCCTTCCACTTACGCGACAGGGTCTGCTCCTGGCCGAGGTAGTAGTTCTTCACGTACTGCTGGGTGATGGTCGAACCGGACTGCTTCCCCTTGCCGGTCAGGGTGTTCCAGGCGGCCCGGACCATCGCCTTGGGGTCGACCGCCCGCTCCGAGTAGAAGTCCCGGTCCTCGGCGGCGAGGACCGCGTGCCGGACCGTCAGCGGGATCTGCGCCAGCGGCACGTTCTCCCGGTTGACCTCGCCGTCGACGGCGAGCCTGCTGCCGTCCTCGTAGAGATAGACGTTCGACTGGGCGACGGCCGCCGCGTTCGCGGACGGGATGTGGACCAGGGCGTACCCGGCGGCGAAGGCGGCCACCAGCAGCGCCCCCACGACCACCAGCCCGGCCAGCGCCGCCCGCCAGGTGGGGACGGCCCGCCGCCAGCCGGTCCGCCGCCGGCCGCCCGGCCCGGGGCCCCGCGCCCGGCCCCGGTCGGGGTCCGGCGGTGGCGTCGACGCACCCCCCGGCCCGGCCGCGGTCGCGTCCCGGGGGGCCCAGCCCTGCTGCGGTGGCTGCTCACTCATAGGCACATACTGCACTTTTCGGTCTGCTGTTCCCCGGACCCGCACGGATGAGAGCCGGGGAAAACGGGTCGCGCCGGACACGGGCCCGTACTAGGCTCCTGCGCTTCGGCCCCGGGCCGCCCGCGGCGCCCGGTGGTCCGGGAGCCCCCGGCACCCGGCGACAACGGCACGACGCGGCACCGCGGTTCCGAGCCCGCGAAGGCCGCCACCGGACACAACGAGACGCGACAGGGGAGGGAAACGCGGGTGCGGCTGTACGGAGTCGTGGCGGTCGGCGGATTCCGCCGGTACGCGGCCTATCGCATGGCGACCGTGGCGGGCGTCTTCACCAACACCGTCTTCGGTTTCATCATCGCCTACACCTATATCGCCCTCTGGGACCAGCGGCCCCAGCTCGGCGGCTACGGCATCGAACAGGCCCTCACCTACGTCTGGCTCGGCCAGGCGCTGCTGGCGGCCTGCGCCATGATGGGCGGCGGCTTCGAGAACGAACTGATCGAACGGATCAGAACCGGCGACATCGCCGTCGACCTCTATCGGCCCGCCGACCTCCAGGCGTTCTGGCTCGCCGCCGACCTCGGCCGGGCCTGCTTCCATCTGCTCGGCCGGGGCGTCGTCCCGGTCGCCGTCGGCGCCCTCGTCTTCGAACTCGCCCTGCCGTCGTCACCACTGACCTGGGCCGCGTTCCTGCTCTCCGTCCTCCTCGGCCTGATCGTCAGCTTCGCCCTCCGCTATCTGGTCGCGCTCTCCGCGTTCTGGCTGCTGGACGGTACCGGGGTCACCCAGCTCAGCGCGCTGGCCGGGATGTTCTTCTCCGGGATGCTGCTACCGCTGAACGTCTTCCCCGGCGTCCTCGGCGAGATCGCCCGCGCGCTGCCCTGGTCGTCGTACCTCCAGATCCCCGCCGACATCCTGCTCGGCGTCCGGACCGGCACCGGACTGATCGAGGCGTACGCCTTCCAGGCCGGGTGGGCGATCGTCCTGCTGGCGGCCGGACGGCTGCTCCAGACCGCGGCGACCCGCCGGGTGGTGGTCCAGGGTGGCTGAGCCCGAGACCCCCTACCGGCCCACCCCGGTCCCCGCGCCCCGGCCCGCTCCCGGGCCGCCGTCCGGGGAGCCGTACGACCCCTCGGGCGCGCTGGCCGGGCTGCGCGCGTACGGACTGATCACCGCCATGTGGATCCGCTCCACCCTGGCCTACCGGGCCTCCTTCGCGATGGCCCTGGTCACCAGCTTCGCCTTCAGCGTCTTCGACTTCGTCGCCGTGATGCTGATGTTCTCGCACATCGACACGCTCGGCGGCTACACGCTCGGCGAGATCGCCCTCCTCTACGGCATCGCCTCCACCGGCTTCGGCCTCACCGACCTCCTCCTCGGCTCCACCGACCGGCTGGGACGGCGGGTCCGGGACGGCACCCTCGACAGCTTCCTGGTCCGCCCCGTCCCCGTACTCGCCCAGCTCGCCGCCGACCGCTTCGCCCTGCGTCGGCTCGGCCGGGTCACCCAGGGCCTGGTCGTCCTCGGCTGGGGACTCGCCTCGGTGGACGTGGCGTGGACCCCGCTGAAGGCGCTGCTGCTGCCGGTCGCCGTACTCAGCGGCGCGGCGATCTTCGGGGCGCTCTTCGTGGCCGGGGCCGCGTTCCAGTTCTGGGCCCAGGACGCCGCAGAGATCCAGAACTCCTTCACCTACGGCGGGATCACCATGGTCCAGTACCCGCCCACGGTCTTCGCCCGGGACCTGGTCCGCGGGGTGACCTTCGTCGTCCCCCTCGCCTTCGTCAGCTGGCTCCCCGGCCTCTACATCATGGGGCGGCCCTACCCGGTCGGCGTACCGGATTGGTTCGCCTTCGCCCCGCCGCTGGTCGCGGCGGGCTGCTGCGCCCTGGCCGGACTGGCCTGGCGCGCGGGCCTCCGCACCTACCGCAGCACAGGGAGCTGACCATGGCCACGACCGACACCGCGCCCCGGGCCGGCGACGCGCCCGGCACTGAAACCGTCATCGAACTCACTGACGTCGAGAAGTTCTTCGACGTCCGCCGCAAAACCGGCCCGCTGCGCCGGGAGAAACACCGGGTCAGGGCCGTGGACGGAATCTCCTTCCGGGTCCCGCGCGGCGAGATGGTCGGCTATATCGGCCCCAACGGCGCCGGGAAGTCCACCACCATCAAAATGCTCACCGGCATCCTCACCCCCAGCGGCGGCCGGGTCCGGGTCGCCGGAATCGACCCCTCCCGCGAACGTGCCCGGCTGGCCCGCCGGATCGGAGTCGTCTTCGGCCAGCGGACCACCCTCTGGTGGGACCTGCCGCTCCGGGACTCGTACCGCCTCGTCCACCGGATGTACCGGATCCCCGACCGGCGCTACCGCGAGAACCTCGACCGCTGCGTCGAACTCCTCGACCTCGGCGAACTGCTGGACGTACCGGTCCGCCAGCTCTCCCTCGGCCAGCGGATGCGCGGCGACATCGCGGCGGCCCTGCTCCACGACCCCGAGGTGCTCTACCTGGACGAACCCACCATCGGCCTCGACGTGGTCTCCAAGGCGAAGGTCCGGGAATTCCTCCGCGACCTCAACACCGAACGCGCCGTCACCGTCCTGCTCACCACCCACGACCTCACCGACATCGAACAGCTGTGCAGCCGGGTGATGGTCATCGACCACGGCAGACTGATGTACGACGGCCCGCTCGGCGGCCTCCACGAGACCGGCGGCAGCGAGCGGATCCTCGTCGTCGACCTGGAGCGCGAGCTGCCGCCGCTGGAACTGGACTCCGCCCGTACGGTACGGGTCGAGGGCCCCCGGCAGTGGCTGGCCTTCCCCGCCGGACGGTCCGCCGCCCCGCTGGTCGCGGAGGTGGCGGCGGCGTACCCGGTGATGGATCTGTCGATCCGCGAACCGGACATCGAGGCCGTCATCGCCAGGATGTACGCGGATCGCCCGGGCGTCTGACCTCCGGCTGACTATCCTTTCCCGTATGAGTGAACTCCCTGAGATGCGGGCCTCCGACACCGAACGCGAACGGATCGCCGAACGGCTCCGCGATGCGGTGGCCGAGGGCCGGCTCACCATGGAGGAGTTCGAGGAACGCCTCGACGCGACCTACAGGGCCCGCACCCACGGCGAACTGGAACCGCTCGTCAGCGATCTGCCGGTGACCGGCGGCGCCCCGGCGTCCCCGGCCACCGCGCCCACCGGCGCGGCCCAGCGGTGGAGCGACCGGATCGGCGGCGTCGCCACCTCCAAAATGGCGATCGCGCTCTGGGGCGGCTTCGGCCGCAAGGGCCGCTGGACGGTCCCCAGGGCCTTCAACGCCTTCGCCGTGATGGGCGGCGGCGAGCTGGACCTCCGGGAGGCCCACTTCGAGGACCGCGAGGTCGTCATCCGCTGCTGGGCGATCATGGGCGGAATCGACGTCATCGTGCCGCCGGAGCTGAACGTCGAGGTCAACGGCGTCGGCCTGATGGGCGGCTTCGGCGAGGAGGGCGGCGACGAAGGCGCCCCCGACCCCTCGGCCCCCCGCGTCCGGATCCTCGGTCTGGCCCTCATGGGCGGGGTCGGAGTCCGCCGCAAGCGCACCAAGGCCGACCGCCTCCGCCTCAAGGCCGAACGCGACCACCTCCGCCACCAGGGCGGCCACCGCGGCGGCCGGCTCGACAAGGGCGACGACAACCGCCAGCTGGGCTGACCCCCGGCCCCGGGCCCGCGCCCGGCGAGCCACGGGAACTCCGGGTGCGCCCCGGGAGTCCCTGATACAGGGACAATGCGTACGGGGTGCGCGCGGACGGGTGGAGCAGGATGAACAGCACGGACCGGGAGCACCCGGAGGATTCACGGGACGAGACGTCCCCCGGCACGGAGCCCGGCGGTACGGAAGCCCGCGCCGGTACGGGCCAGGGCGCCGGTACCGGCCCGGATACGGGCTCGGGCACCGGCCCCGCTATGGGCGCCGGCCCCGGTACGGACAGCGGCTCGGGTACGGGCTCGGGCGTCGGCCCCGGTACGGGCAGCGGCTCGGGCAAGGCCAGGGTGGCGGGCGGTACGGAGCCCGGTAGGGGCACCGGTACCGGACCGGGCCGGGCGGCGGGCGGCCCCCGCTCGGGCCTGCCCTCCTTCGCGTACACGGAGGCGGACGCCGAGAAACAGCGGGGCGTCCGCCGGATGAAGGCGATGGCCACCGGGCTGCTGCTCTTCGTCGCCCTGGTCTTCGCCCTGGCGACCTGGGCGGAGAACGCGGGCGCGGGCCCCTGGGCGGGCTATGTGGCCGCGGCGGCGGAGGCGGGCATGGTCGGCGCGCTCGCCGACTGGTTCGCGGTGACGGCGCTCTTCCGCCACCCCCTCGGCCTCCCGATCCCGCATACCGCGATCATCCCCAACAAGAAGGACCAGCTCGGCGCGTCGCTGGGCTCCTTCGTCGGCGAGAACTTCCTCTCCGAAGACGTCGTACGGGGCCGACTCCGGGCCCTCGGCATCGGCCGCAGACTGGGCGCCTGGCTCTCCGAACCGGCCAACGCCGACCGGGTCACGGCGGAGCTGTCCACGGCGCTCCGAGGGGCGCTGACGGTCCTTCGGGACTCCGACGTCCAGGCCGTCGTCGGCGAGGCGATCACCCGCAGGGCCGACGCCGTGGAGATCGCCCCCGGCGTCGGCAAAACCCTGGAGAAGGTGGTCACGGACGGCGCCCACCACCGGGCCGTCGACCTGATCTGCGCCCGCGCCCACGACTGGCTGATCGAACATGCCGACATGGTCATGGACACGGTCGAGGGCGGAGCGCCGGGCTGGACCCCGCGGTTCGTGGACCGGAAGATCGGCGACCGGGTCTACCGCGAGCTGCTGCGCTTCGTCACCGAGATGCGGGACGTGCCGGACCACCCGGCGCGCGGCGCGATCGACCGCTTCCTCACCGACTTCGCCTCCGACCTCCAGTCGGACACGGACACCCGGGCCCGGGTGGAGCGGATGAAGTCGGAGCTGCTGGCCCGCTCCGAGGTCCAGGACGTGATCGCGTCCGCGTGGTCCTCGGTCCGCGCGATGATCATCTCCGCCGCCGAGGACGACCGCAGCGAGCTACGGCTCCGGGCCCGGGCGTCCCTGCTCGGCCTGGGCGCCCGGCTGGCCACGGACGCACGCCTCCAGGGCAAGCTGGACGGCTGGATCGAGGACGCGGCGGTCTATGTGGTGACCACGTACCGGGGCGAGATCACATCGCTGATCTCCGAGACGGTGGCGAGCTGGGACGCCGAACACACCTCCCGCAAGATCGAGGCCCATATCGGCCGCGACCTCCAGTTCATCCGGATCAACGGCACGGTGGTCGGCGCGCTGGCGGGCCTGCTGATCCACACGGTCACCCATGCCTTGGGCGGCTGACGGCTGCCCCGCCCGCTCCGAGAACGGCTGCCGGGGGCCGGGCGAGACCGTGCCCCCGTACCGCCGCCCGGCTATCCGGCGGGCGCCACCGTGATCCGCAGCGCGGCACTCGCGGAGATCGGCTCCTTGCCGCCCTTGAAGGTCACCCGGTAGTTGATCACGTCCTGACCCTCGTACTCCGGGTTCGACGTATAGACGATCGCCCCGTCCTTCACCGCCGCCTGCCCGCTCCCGGGCCCGCTCTCGACGGCGATCTCCACCTTCCCGTCCGCATGCGCCTGGACCAGCGTCTTCCCGGTCCCGTCGGCCAGGGTCACGGCGTCGTTCTCCAACACCTTGACCGTCATCTCCTCACCGGTGACGGCCGCCCCGTCGTCATCACGCAGCAACAGACTCCCCTGCCCGGAACCCGTCGGGGACGCCTCGGAGGTCCCCACTCCCGTACTTCCCGGCTCCGAGCTCTCCTTTCCAGCCGTTTCCACTCCACAACCGACCACCGCTCCCAGCACGGCGACAACTCCGGCAGTGGTTAGAGCGATGCGCCCACGCGCATATATCGGCGACATGTGCACCCCAAGACAGACAGAACAGATCCGAGTGGGCTGAGCATGGCGTTCCGGGCGGGGAAACGGGGGGTTGTGGATGCAGATGATGCCGACTCGTGATGAACCCGTGAGAACTGAGGGTCCGTCGGCCGATCAACGGGGCCCGGTCGATGCGAAGAACCCGACGGAAGGGTCCTCGGGCGTTCCGACCAGGAGCGCTCTGTCCAGCAGGCCGTTGTTGTGCTCGCAGCTCGTTTCCGGCAACAGCACGCAGGCATGGCAGGCCGCGAGGTTCACACTGCCTGCCCCGGCCGCCTCGGATTCGATGCACAGGGGGTCGGCGGAGCACCACTCCGCCCGCGCCAGGGCCGAGCGCAGGCTGCGGGCCAGGCGCTCCGGCTCCCCCTGCGCCACGAGCCCTCCCAGGCTCCCCGCGGAGTCGCTGGTCGACGTGTGGATCAGCAGGCCGGCCATGGTTCCGTTCGCGTAGAGGCGTTCCCGGAGCGATGCCGCCGGATAGCCGCCGTCCAGGCTCCATTCGTTGATCAGGACGTGTGCCAGGGTGTGGAGCAGGATCATTCCCGGCTCGGCCGGAGAATCGGGGACTTGCGCGTCGTCCTGGGCGAACTCCCGCATTCGGCGGATGTGATTGGTCCGAATGCGTTCGGCCCGGGCGGTGACCGCGCGGCCGCGTGCCCAGGTGTCGAGGCGCTCGCGATCCAGCCGGAGGAAGACACCCTCGCCCCGAACCTCCATCGCGGGCAGCCAGTCCACCGGAGTCAGGGACAGTGCGGCCTCGTGTACGTCGACATTCGTCTCGGTGTCCTCCACCCGGGTGAACGCCTTGAGCACCCGGACCTCGCGGAGTCGTTTGACCAGCATCGGATCGAGTACGCCGAACGGCCGCAAGGCGGAACCGTCGGAGGTCGACGGTTCGCAGACGAATTCCTCGCCGTGATCCGCGTCGTCCTCGGAATTGCCGGCGACGAGACGCTCGTACTCCTGTCGGCGCAGAACGGTGCCCGGGCTCTCCCGCCTCCTCGACCGTTCCTCGGTGTCCACGGGCTCCTCGGCGGACGCCGCCTTCGCCAGGGCGATCATGGCGTCCACCGAGATTTGAGCCTTGTCACGCGCGCTGATGGCTTGTGCGTGCTTTTCGAACTCTGCTCGGGTCCGGTGCAGCCGCAGTTCGGTCCAGTCGTCGCGGGACAGGCGGCTCGCGGTCCCGCTGCTGTAGGGCGGGATCGACAGGGCCGATCGGAGCACGGGCTGCCACACCAGGGACGAACCGCGTTGCAGGGTACGCGGCACCTCGGGGCACTCCTCCGGGACGGCCCCCTTCAACCAGGGGCGTCGGCCCTCGCAGCGGACACCGAGTTCCATCAGCGACCGACGTCGGAAGGCGCCTTCCAGGGAGACCTCGGGCACGCCGCAGGTGCACGAGACGAGGATCGAGCGCAGGGACGCCGTACGCCCGGTCGTACGGAGCTTCATCTCGCCCCCGCACAGCCCCGAAGCGCCCTCCCGGCGATTTCCGCGATGAGCCCACTTCCAATAGGGGAAGTCGTCGAGATGACCCCGGGCGCAGGCCATGACGAAACGGGAGGGAATCAGGTCCTCCCGGCACTCACCGCATTCATTGCGACCCGGAGGAGAGTTGAAGGAACGTACGTGGCCCAGGGCGTCGCAGCCCTGGCAGGAATGCCACAGAGGGAATCGCCGAACCCGTACCCCGTCCCTGCTGGTCTCGTCGGACGCGGGCGGGAGCCGGAACGACGGCACGCCCAAGGACCGGGCGAGACGGTACTCGTGGATCGCCACCGCCTCGTCCGTGTTCCAGGAGTCCAGACCGGCGACCACGAACGACTCGTTGTCCACGGCCACCAGGGACCCGACTCCGTAGGTCGTGATCATCTGCGAGCGACGCACCGCGCCCCGACGCGGGAACGAGCGCACGGGCGGACCGCCGCGACGGCGGGCCGGCGGGGGAGGGGTCATCGGGCTGCCTCCACGAAGAGGGCGGACTGGGCGTCGACGTCGCGCAGACTCCACAGCGTCGGCCAGGTATTGGAGTCGGAGTCGTCGTAGGAGCCGAGGAGGGAGGGCGTCCGCCTCCCGGGCGGGGCCTCGTAGACCAGACCGCCCCGACTCTCGGCCAGCCCCTCCCAGTGGTCGACGAACTCGTCGAACGCCGCGGCCGTGGCGGCGTACTCGTCCTTGTCCACCCGGGACACGCGATCGAGGAGGAGGGGACGGACCACGGACTCCAGCTCCTCGCGGAACTCGTCGATCCGTCCGGCGCCGGCGTTCGGCCCCGCCGCGGGAATCAGGATGCGGGCCAGCGCCACCACCACGGCGTGCAGGCCCCGGTCGCGCGAGCGCGCCGAGAAGGGCGTCACACTGGTGGCCTCCACCTCGCGGTAGAGGGCGGAGTGGAAGTGGACGAAGTTCTCGTAGTGCGACCGGTCGCGGGAGCGGGCGGAGTTGAGCATGGCCACCACGAGCCCCGGCCGGCTCCGCCCGACGCGACTGGTGGCCTGGATGTACTCCGCGGTGGTCTGGGGCTGACCCATGACGGCCATCAGCCCGAGCCGGTCCACATCGACCCCCACGGAGATCATGTTGGTCGCCAGCAGCACGTCCACCACCTCGGGATGCGGCAGCCCCAGAGAGATCTGCGCCAGCCGACCGGGCACGTCCCCGGCGTCGGCCCGGCTCGTCAGCTCGGTCTGCTCCCGGATCTCCCGCTTCGGCACCCCGTCCCGCTCGGCCAGACGGTCCAGATAGGCCACCACGTCGTCGTGCACCTGCAGTTCGGCGGCCGAGAGGAGCCGCAGACTGTTGAAGTAGCCGACGAGGGACCAGTACGCGTCCCGCACCTCGTCCGGGGCCCCGGACCGCGCGGCGTGGTGCAGCAACTCGGCATAGGTGCGAACCAGCAGGGTCGCCTGGCTCGTGCTCGGGGTGAGCAGCCCCACGTACTGCCGGGTAGCCTTGGTCCCGGGCGGTGCCTCCACTGCGAACCACGAATCCCGGGAGTCGAGCCCGGCGGGGGGGAACTGGGCCACGGAGCGGGCGAAGAGAGCGGTGCCCTGCTCCGAGGCACGACGAATGGTGGCGGTGGACGCGATCACCTTGGGCCGGTCGGCGAGGACGTCGACCGCCGTCTCGTAGAGGCCGGTGAGCGTGCCCAGGGGGCCGGAGATGAGATGCAGCTCGTCCTGGACGATCAACTCCGGGGGAGGCGTGCCGTCGTCACGGTCCCGGTTGAAGAGGGCGGCGGTACGTTCGCGCCACGGCATCGCCGCGAACTTGTCCACCGTGGCGATGACCAGGGTGGGCCGGGCGTCGTAGACGGACTCGTCGACGAGGTGCACCGGCAGCCCCGCGCGGAACGCGCAGTCGTCGTCCGGGCAGCGTACGTGCATGCGTACCGCCGGTTCGTCCACTTCGTACTGGTGGGCGTCCAACGGGGTGCCGCACCAGGGGCAGGCATGGAGTTGCACCGGGTTGTTCTCCCGGAGGGAGCGCGAGCGGCGCAGTTCGGCGATGCTCCGCTCGGCGACGGCCAGGGTGTTCGGCGTCGCCGAGCGACCCACCCACATGCCGATGGAGATCGGCTCGTCGCCCAGCCGCTCGGGGCGCGACCGACGCATCAGCTCCATGGCGCAGATCAGGATCGTCGCGCGTTCGAACTGCTGGAGCGTGAGCAGCCGCAGGGTGTACCGCATCAGTACGGTCACCCCGGCCCCCCGGGCGCCGAGACGGAGCCGACGGAGGAACGCGGTGAAGGCGATCAGACCGAGATACGCCTCGGTCTTGCCGCCTCCGGTGGGGAACCACAGAAGGTCCGCCATCTGCCGGTCCTCGTGCGCGGGATCCACGATGCCCTCGACGCAGAGCAGGACGAACGCGATCTGGAAGGGGCGCCAGCGGCCCGCGGTCGGGTCGGGCGGATCGACCCGCCCCGAACGGGTCCAGTCGGTGCGGGCCCGCTGGTGTGCCATCGCCTCGTTGGCCAGCCGGAAGGCTTCCATGGCCGTCGGATCGTCACGCAGGACACGGATCCCGCCCCGAAGCCGTTCGAGGGCCTTCCGGCACAGCATGACCTGGTTGCGGGCCGTTTCCTCGAGTTCGGTGCCCGCGAATCCGGTGACCTCGTCGGCTCTGCGCCCGATCCACTGCGCGTATCCGTCGGCCAACTCCTCCAGGGCCGCGATCACGTCCTCGACGGGGCGGGTGGCCAGGCCGTGCATGGTCAGGGCGTGGTCGTCGATCTCGGGGTTCGAATCCGTCAACAGCACCTCGTAGCCGGGTACGAACTCCGTCCGCACCTGGCGGACCGCGGCCCGGCCGGGGTGCGGCTCGCCCACCGGCGGCGGGGTCCAGTCCCAGTCCGCCGCGCAACCGTGCCCGGTGGCGAAGGCGGGCGCGTGGCGATGGAGCAGCCGGGCCATCGCCTCCTCGTCGTCCCCGAGCGCGCCGGGGGGCCCGGGACGCTCGACGAAGGCGGCGGCGTCGTCGGGGGCGCGTACCACCAGCCGCGGTTGGTAGAGACAGAAGGCGTCCCGCAGCTCCCGCTCCCCGACGGTTCGGCTGTTGACCAGGGTGACGGTCACGGCCACCGCGCCGTGCCCGCCGTCGCGCCGTCGGACGAGGATCCGCAGCTCCACACCGTCGGCCAGGGTCTCCACCGGGCGCATCCCCGGCGACGTCACGTCGATCGTCACGGTCGGCAGCCGAAGGGGCCGTCTGCTCCAGCGCTCGACCTGCTCGTCGGTACTGCGCGTGCCGGCCCGTCGATGTGCCACCGGTCGCCCCTCCGCGTCCCGGGGTTCGTACACGGCGGCCTCGGTGGTCACCACGACCGTCGTCGAGACATCGGGATCCACGGCGAAGGTGAGACCGACTGCCGAGGGGCGGCGGTCGTTGGCGAGCGACACCCCGGGGTCGGTCCCCGTGTCCTCGGGGTCGTGGAAGCGGCCGACGGGTGCGGTGTCGGCACCGTCGTGCACCGCGGACTCGGCGAGCGCCTCGTGATGTGCCGAATCGTTCTCCGCCTTGGGGAAGAGCACCCCGATCGGGTACGTCGTGATCGGCGGATCGTCCTCCAGGACCTCGTCCTCGGCCCCCGGGCCCAGGAGTCCCCGCCGGAGCCCGGTGACGATCTCGTCCCGTACGGCGTAGTGCGCGGCGTGCCTGCCGCCGGTGTTCGTCATGAGGCCCACATCTCGTCCGACTCGCGCCGCCATCCGTATCTGCCGATGCCCGTCGGCCGGGGCACGAGCCAGACCCCGTGCCTCCCCAGCCCCGCGCGGTTCCCGGAGGCCGTGCTACCCGCGACGGTCTCCGTGGTGTCGACTCTGAATCCGTCGATCTCCTCCGGCCAGGCGACCTCCCGTCCCCTCCCGCCTCCGAGGGACGAATGGAGGGCGCGCCGGAATTCCTCCGACACGACACCGACGGGGACGCCGTCGTGCAGCACGGTGTACGGGGGGCTCTGGTCGGCGGCCATCGGCAGCCGGTGCTGGAGGCGGAGCGTCAGCCCGTCACCGGGGCGGACCGACGAGGCCAGATACTCCTGGACGGCGACGGGATCGGCCTCGAAGCCCTCGGTGCCCGGTGGGTGCTCCCGGGAGACGTCCGACCCGGTCGCCTCGATGCCGAAGTGTCTACCGGGCCGCCGACCCCCCACGTACCAGCGGTCGATCGATCGGTCCCGCCGGAGGTGGAACGTGGTCGGTGCCGGGATCCGGAACAGATCCTCCCGGGGCCGTGTCATGGCGACGTACAGGGCTCGGGCCTCGGCCGCCGGGTCGAGATGGGTGTGTCGTTCGCGCAGCTCCGGGATCGACGCCGGCTCGACGACGATCACCCGGTCGAACTCCAACCCCTTCGCGCGGTGGACCGTCGACACCACCAGGGACGCCGAGTCGTCGACGGTCACGTCGTCGGGGAGACGTCCCTCGACGATCGTCCGCCGGAGGGCACCGAGGTCCAGGGTGCCGCGACGCCCCCCGGCGACGCCCCGCAGCGACTGCCAGATCCGCCCCAGATCGCCTGCCGCGGGCGCGCCGATCCCGGCCGCGGCTTCACGGAAGGCGATCTCGTCGAGTTGTCCGGAGTCGCCGCGCCGCAGCAGCGGGGCGACCCACGGCGGCACCGGGCGGTCCCGCACCGCCCGCTGGAGCCGATGCGCCACCCCCTTTTCGAACAGGCTCTGGGAGAGCGATAGGGCCTGCCGGTTGTCCCGGCACAGCACGGCACAGGTACCGGGATAACCCCGCAGCGAGTCGAGGGTGAAGGGGTCGTCGAGATCGCCGAAGTCGGGACGGGCGAGCAGCCGGGCCCGTAGCTCCCGGTAAAGGGACTCCCCTTCCTCCGCGCCGCGTACCGGATCGGAGGACAGCCGCTCCAGCGCCGGTCCGAGGGAGAGCGCGGTGCGCGCCTCCTCGGTGACGGCTCTGAAGTTCGTCGGCAGGCGCAGCTCCACGAGGTCTTCGCCGTAGGAGGCCCGGAGCCAGTCGAAGAAGTAGTTGGTCTCCGCCGCGCGCGCGTCGGGGTCCGACACCTGGAAGCCGTAGACGGCTTGGGCGGCGTCGCCCACCACCGTGAACCCGCAGACGTCCTGGAAGCGGTCCAGCAACGTCTCCACCAGTTCCCTCCGCACTCCGATCAGGTCCTGGACCTCGTCGATCACCACATGCGCGGGTATCCCGGCCTCGCTCTCCTCGACGGCGCCGTCCTCGACGGCCTCGGCGGCCCGACGGACGCGCTCGTCGAAACCCGGACCACCCCGGGCGGCGTCCGGGGAGATGCTCGTCAACAGACCGAGGGCCCAGGAGTCGAAGGTACGGACCCGTACCCGGCGGGCCCGATCGGAGTGCTCCGCGATCCGGCTCCGCAGCTCCCGGACCGCAGCCCGGGAGAAGCTCAGCACCAGGATCTCGCCCGCCTCCAGGGCGTCCTCGGCGTGGCTCGTCAGGGCTTCGAGTCGGCGTACGAGGGCATGCGTCTTCCCGGCGCCGGCGCCCGCCGTCACCAGAACCCGGGCATCCCACGGCTGGTCCACGACCGCCTGCTGTTCCGGCGTGAGGGCAGGGTTGTCGCTGTAGGCTCGGCTCACCGCGTGCTCCACAAGTGCTCGAAGCGGGTGAAGGCCAGCTCCTTGCCGTAGTTGGTGATGTTGTCGCGGACGTTGAGGATCAGACAGGTGTCCTTGCCACCGTTCCGCGGCCCGCGCAGACCTCGACCGATCATCTGCTGGTAGACATTGGGGCTGTACGTGGGCCTGGCGACCACCACGGCCCGGGTGGCGGGCGCGTCGAACCCCTGGCTGAGCACGCCGTAGTTGGTGAGGACCCGGATACGCCCGCGACGGAAGGCGTCGATCCGGCTGCGGCGATCGGTCGGGGACGTCGTGGCGTCGACCGCCGCCGCCCTCACGGGCACGTCGTTGAGCTTCGCCGCCAGGAACTTGGCATGACTCACCGAGGTGGCGAAGACCAGCACGGACCAGTCGTCCGGCATGCGGGTGATCTCCTCCACGATGCGGTTGTTGCGGTCGTGGTCCTCGGCGAGCCGCTGCTCGGCCGCCTTGGACAGCACGCTCAGCTGCTCCGCGTGCTGCTTCTCGTCGTTCGTCAACTCGATGGTCCCCCCGGCGAGGATCCGGTGCTCGACACGGGCGAGCATGCCCAGGTCCTGGAGTTCCCCGTAGGGGTCGCCCGAGGTGAAGACACCTTCGTCCAGCCGGCGCCCGCCGAACCGCCCGACCAGCCGTCGGGTCTCCTCGACATCGGTGTTGCGGAAGGGCGTGGCCGTCAGACCCAGCAGATGACGGTCCGTGCGGGTGTGCGTGAGACCCAGTTCGCCCAGGATCTCGGTGTACTGGGGCGAGATGGCCGTATGGGCCTCGTCCACCAGGACGAGCGCCGCCGACCGCAGCCAGGCGTACTCGTCCGTGCCCAGACAGTTCCGGAGCTTCGCGTCCGTCGCGACGACGAGATGGGGCCGGTCCCGGACCGGGCCCGCCACATTGGTGGACCAGAGACGGTTCACCGCGAGCGGCTGCTCGGCGCCCACCTTCTCCCAGACGAACTTCCAGCTCTGGACGGCCTGCTCGCACAACTCCTCGGTCTGGGCAATCCACAGGACCGGACCGGGAAGCGTCTCGTTCTGCTTGATCCACCGGATCACGGCCTCGGCGGCGACCCGCGTCTTGCCGGCCCCGGTGGGCAACGCGAGCATGCCGCGCTGGGGAGTCAGCCGGTCCAGCATGGCGAAGACGTTCGCGGCCAACCGCTCCTGGTAGTCGTGCAGCCGGGGGAAGGCCGTCGGCCCCTGGACATCGATCCTCGGCGGCGGCGCGGGCACCCGGGAACCGGCGAAGGCGTCGGGGAAGCCGAGGTCGGCGACGAAGCGAACGGCGGCGGACCCGCCGGTGAACGACGACGGGGCACGACCGGGACAGGCGGCGGTCAGATCCCGCGCGTGGGCCTGGAGAACGCCGTCGCCGTGGGCGTTGTGGGCGAGCTGCGCCAGTCGACGCGGGGACGGTTCGACACCGCCGGAGCGGACCAGCTCGTTGTCCCACAGACCGACGGGAAGACCGGTTCGCAGTGCCTCGGGGCCGAGGAGATGCTCCAACTTCTCGACGACGGAATCGGCCTCCCGCACCCGACGCAGTACCTCCTGGACCTCGAGGTCCTGTTCCTGGCGCTGCTGGGCATCCAGCACGGCTCGACAGCCGGCGGTGCCCAGTCCCCATCGGAGCCCGCGGTCGGCGGCCGCCAGCACCTCGCTCCGGTCCAGCGAGGCGAGAACCAGGACGGCGGTTCCCTGTACGGCGCTCTCCAACGAGGTCGCGGTCGCGCCCCGGGGGGTGCGGACGACCTCCTCCAGCTCGGAGCAGCGCAGTACGGAGTAGTTGTTGACGGTCCCTCCCAACCGTTGAAGCAAGGTGGGGAACTCGTCCCGGAGCGGTGTCGGGTCCCCGACCTGGACGAACCGGATCTCCTTGCTGATGACGTCGGAGACCCGGAGCATGCCCCAGGTGTCGACCATCAGCTCGACGTCCTCGGGGCCGTCCGCCAACAGGGCCGGCAGTTGTTCGGCGCGCAGCGCCCGGTACTCCTCGTCGGAGGCCGCGACCGCGATGTCGCCGTCGTCCCGCGAGCCCCATTCGGCTCCGATCCGGCACCGGGTCCGCACCCCTTCCGGGAAGGGCACCTCGAGCCGGGTCAGCATCACGTACGTCCGGCCGACGAAGACGTCGTCCTCGCTCCGCTGCAGTTGTTCCAGGAGATCGACCCAGCGGTCCTGCGGGACGGCTTCGACGGTCGTCGGCAGGCGGAGCTTGCGGGCCTTCTCCGGGCTGATGTCGGCGACCGGCAGGACGTCGGCGTAGGCGTGCAACTGGGGACCGACGGCCTCGGCGGGCCGCAGCGCCCCCTTGGAGGTGGGCAGTCGGCCGTGGCGTCGCAGCATCCAGTTGACGGGCGAGCGCACGGTGCCGCGGGTGGACGCCTGGACGCCGAACTGACGGCTCCAGTGCTCGACCAGACTCTCGTCGGGCATGGCCCGTACGAAGGCGGCCCGGCCCTCGTCGGAGAGTCGCGGCAGCAGGTGGAGGGGACCGCCGAAGGGTGCCCCCTCCAGGTGGAGCCGGTGCGGCTGGGGCCGTGAGGCGTTGCTCGGAAGAGCCGCGCAGTACTGCTCGTAGATCGTGTCCCGGTACTCCGCGAACCACGCCTCGTCGTCGGGGCGATGCCCGCTCGTGGGCCGGTCGGTCATGCCGAACATCCGCAGTACGGCGAGGTCGTCGGAGTGGAAGTCGACGTCCACCGCGATCGAAGCGTCGCGCGAGCCGTCGGCCGGTACCACGGCGCCCGGGAGGAGGCAGTCCTTCATGACGCGGAAGCGGCCGTCCAGAGCGCGGACGAAGAGGGCACGTCGGGGGTCGGCGACCCTGGCCCCGACCTCTTCCGCCGCGCCGCCGCTCCCGGCACTGCGGAAGAGTTCCCAGAAGCGGGTCCAGTCGGCCGGCGAGTAGTCGGCGAAGCCCTGGTCGAGTACGCCGGCGAAGCGGCCCCGGGCGTCGGCCGTCCGGATGCCGATCGTTTCGAGGTGGCCGGCCAGGGACTCGTCCTCGGAGAGCCGGGCGTCGACGTAGACGTAGTCGTCCTTGAGCCCGTCCCGGACCGCCCGCCGGTAGACCCTTCCCGTCACGGGCGCCACCATCCCGTGGGCCTCGGTGAGGACGATACGGGCGGTACGCGCCTCGTCGGCGAAGACCGACCCCGTCGTGACCATCTCGGCGAGGATGCGGACGGCGACCGCCGATCCCTCCGGGCGTCCGTCGGAGACAAGGGCCTCCAGCCACTCCCGTACGGTCGCCCGGTCGTGTTCCGCGGCCTTGAGGATGTGTTCCACCTTGCCCGACCGGATCTCCTGGGCCTCCACGGAGGGGTGGACCCAGTCCCGAGGACGTCCCGGGTACGCGTGCCACAGCCGCAGCCACTCCGGGGCCAACCGGCCCCGGGTGCCACGATCGGGATGGAGCCGTAGTTCACGGGGGGTCCGCAGGGTGCCGTCCTGGTCCGGGAGGGACGGGAGCAGGGCCGTCAGTCGCCAGATCTGCCGGGTCAGGGCGTAGTCGGCCCAGTTGAGGGTCTCCGACTCCCGCGGACGCCCCGGGAGGAGCGGTAGATACGCGCCGGGGTCCTCCGGCGGAGCCAGTCGAGGCAGGGATTCCACGACGAGACGTGCGGCGATCCGAATGAGCTCCTGGTTGAACGGACTGCCGTCCAGAAGGTTTTGTCTGTCCTCATTCGTCTTCCAGGCGCTGTTGAGTGCCCCTTTGAGCGTCATCGGGTACTTCGTGGGGAAGAACGACCAGAACTCCCCACGGCCTCTTTCGGTGGTCAGCAGCCCTTCGGACGACCTGCCGTAGGCCGGCACCGCCCACGCGATGTCGACGACACCTCGGTCGTGCATCTCGCCCGCTCCCGCGCGGGCCGTCGGCGACGGCGCGTGCGTCGTTCCGAAGACCCGCCACTCGCTCCCGGTCTCCGCCTTCCGGGTCCGCTTCTCGTTGATGTGGTGGGTGTGCCCCTCGTGGCGCACCGTGATCGTCCGGCTCCTGACCGGCATGGCGCGGCGGTCTTCGAGGACGATCGTGCCCACATGGTGGGAGAAGAGCTGGAAGTGGGCCGGGAATTCGCGCCGTTCGTCGTCCCTCCCCTGGAACATGTCCCGCCCCATTTCCTCGGCGGCCCCGTCCAGCAGGGGCAGACGCACCACTGTGCTCGCCCACCGCATCAGCTCGTCGAGTACGGGGTCGAGTTCCCGCTCCCGGTGGGCGTCCAGAGGGCGTGCCATCCGAAGCACCGGGGTCTCCAGGTCGGCGTCGGAGGGCGCCCCCAGGGCTTCGAGGATCCGGGCCCGGGACCATTCGCGATCGAAACCGAAACTGCCCGATCGACTGAAGAACTGCGGGGTGTCCGTGACGCTGAGAACGGACTTGACGCCGACACCGAATCGCCCGATCTGGCCGCCGCGCTTCCTGGAGACGCTCATACGGAGGATGGTCTCGGCACCCTCCGGCGTCACCGAGGTTCCCTCATTGGCGCAGTAGAGATGGGATTCCGTGAGGACGGCGTGCAGTCTGCTCGCCTCCGGGTCGTTTCCGATTTCGTCGGCGGCGTTCTGCACGAGCTCGAAAAGCTGACGGTCGCCGTACCCGCCCTGGGTGATCCGACGTTCGCCGTTGGCGTGTTCCTGGACGAGCCCGGGATCGACGCGATAAGTCTCCAGGACGCGCGCGGACTGGTCGACGACCTTTTTGATGACTTCGGACATCGCTCCGACCTGCGTCGGAACTGTGTGACTCACGAGGCATTCCGTTTCTGTGCTCGTCGACGACGCAGGGGGAAACCGGAGTGCCGGCCGCGCCCGGGGGGCGCGGCCGTTACTCGGGTACGACGATAGCCAAAACGTCCGACATCGTGTCGGACTACGGAAACTCGACCACGATCCGCAAGGTGATCACGACCTTCCGCGGGGCCGGGCCGCGGCGACGCAGCCTCGGACGGCCCGGAGGGGCTACCGGTGCCGGACGACGGCTGCCCTGCCGACGCCGGGTGCGCCGGGGCGCACGGGAGGAGGGTTCACCCGGGGTCGGGCGGTCGGCCGCGGCGATCGCCCGACGGGCCCCGGCGAGGGAGCCGCGCGTATAGCCGCGGATGTCGAGGAATTCCGAACGCTGTTCGGGGTCCTCGAGCGAGTCGTATTCGGCGACGATGCGGCGCATTCGGGCAAGCTCGTCGTCTGCCATGTCGGGATTTCCTTCGGTCGTGGCGGTTCCGTAAATAATATCGGGCGGCGCTTTTCCTGGAAGGGGTACGGAAAGGGATCGGGCGACTGTGTGGACACTTCGGGGCCGGGTGGCGGTTCCTTTTTGACCGTAGCGACATTCGAATGGTGGTCGCAAGTCGTTCTGCCGACCGGTCCGTGCGGCTGGAAGATGGCTTTTGCGTGCAATTGATCGGGCGGGGTGGAACGGCGCGGAGGGCGAAATGAAGGCATGGCTAACAGGCCCTCGGTGACCCTCTTTTTCGGGCTGCGGGTACAGCTGCGAAAAACCCTATGGGGGCGATTCCGGTCTTCGCAAGGGTTTTGCGCCGGGGAATTCCTGCCCCCGGGATGTCTGCGGGCGGCAGGGTGTTCGCCGATTTGGTCATTTAGGACATAAGTGGATACTTGCATCCGGCCGATGTGTCCTGCGGGTGCTCCGAGGTGTGTCAACTGTTGTTATACAGGCGGCCGCTTGTCAAACGGCCTGGTAGGGTTGGGGTATCACGGAACGGACCACAGGACGATCAGGGGGGATGCGGAACGTGGACGGCACGGAGGACTTCGGTCCGTGGCTCGCTCGACAGCTGCGCATGCTCGACTTGAAGCAGGCGGATCTCGCCCAACGGGTCGGAGTGACACGGGCGGCCGTCTCCGCGTGGATCACCGGGCGGGCGACGCCCCGTGAGGAGACCATGCGGGCCATCGCCGAGGCCATAGGGGCCGACATCGCCGTGATGCATTCCCGCACCACCGATGCCGTCAGCGGCGGGCCGGTCCGCTGGTACCACCGTCCCGCGTATCAGGACGGTGGAAGGGACTTCGGCAACGCCGCGGCCTTCGCCTTCGAGGCCGATGTCAAGGTGCTGGCCCGTGAGGCGACTCAGAACAGTCTCGACGAGCAGCTCGACCGCACCCGGCCGGTCCGGGTCCGCTACACCCTGCACGAGTTGACGGGCGAGATGCTGGCCGAGTTCCTGGCCGCCGTCCGCTGGGGCGAGCTGCTGCCCCACTACGAGGCGGCGGCGGCCCAGGACCAGAAGGTCGGACGGGTGGTCGCCGAAGGGCTGAATGAGCTGGCCCGTCGCGATCGACTCCTCCTGCTCCGGGTCGACGACTACAACACGACGGGACTCACGGGCGACGACTACGACGACGGCCGCTTCGCGGCGGTCGTCCGACGACAGCTCGAGAGCCGGAAGTCGGAAGACCCCGGACGGGCCGCGGGAGGCTCCTACGGCCTGGGCAAGGCGACACTGTGGGCCACCAGTCGACTCGGCATGGTCCTCGTCAACTCCACCCTCTCCGAGGCGCACGAGGGACGTACCAGACAGCGGGTCGTCGGCCGGTTGGACCTGCCCTGGAGAAAGGCCGAGGGGAAGCCGTGGGCGGGCCCCGCCTGGTTCGGACAGGCCGACACAGCGCCCGGTAACGAGGGCGTCGCCCGGTCGTGGTGGGCCGACGACGAGACGGTCACCCGTCTGCACCTGACCCGGGAGAACTCCGAACCCGGTACGTCCTTCCTCGTGGTCGGCGCCCACGACGTGGCGGGCACGGTCGACGAACAGGAGGACGGCGAGGACAACGGCGGGGACGAGCAGGCCGTCACGGCGATCCACAAGCGGCTGGTCGACGGGCTCGCCGAGAACTTCTGGGCGGCGATGACCGCCGGTCGGGACCGCGCGCCTCTGTTGGAGGCGTCGGTACGGACGCTGCGCAACGGAAAGGTCCTCGTCGAGGAACAGCGGGTCGACCCCGAGGAGAAACAGCCCGCCAGAACCAGGGCGTTGAGGGCGTTCTTCGACGGTGAGACGGTCGAACGCATCACGGAGGTCGGCCAGGTCGCCCTGGCCCGTGTCCCCCTGAAGGTCCCGGTACCCGGGGGAGGGCGGGAGACCGTCGAGCACCGGGCCGCCCTGCTCGTGACCGCCGCCGAGGACGGCCACGAGCCGCCCAACCGTCTCGTGACCATGCGCGGCGGCCTCATGGTCGTACGCGCCGCCCGCGTACCGGAACTCGGCCTGGGCGCCGATGCGTTCCAGGCCGTCCTCCTGGCCGGTCACGCGGCCGGAACGGACGCCGGCGCGGCCGAGGAGGCCGAGGCGTTCCTACGGGCGTCCGAGCCCCCCGAGCACAACAAGTGGGGGCGCACGGAGGAGCTGCTGTCCGTCTACTCGCGGACCGCGCACCGCCGTATTTCCACCTTCACCACGGCCGCGTACGCCGCGGTGCGGGACCTCACGGGCAGACGCCCCGACCGTACGGCTGCCGGCCCCGGAAGGCTGCGCGACCTACTGGTCCTGGACGACCCGGGGCCCCGGCCCGCGCGCGCGGGCGGCTTTCCCGCGATCAGGGACCTCGACGCCGAGATCGACGCGTCCGGGGCGTGGCGGATCAGGGCCGAGGTCAAACTACCCCGTCGCCGGGACCCGTGGGTGATGGGGCTCGTGGCCAAGTTCGATGTCCGCTCCGGGCCCCGTCCCACGGTCGGTTGGTCGGAGATCGTGGCGGTGGAGAACTGCCGGTTCGTGGACGGCGCGCTGCACTTCGACGCGGGGGCCACGGCCGCCGTGTTCACCGGGATCACGGATACGTCGACCCATCCTGTCCGCGCCGATCTCGCCGGACTGATCGTCGAGCTCCAGAAGGGGAAGGGCACCGCGGAATGAGAATCCTTCCTTACCGGACCCCTGCGGGAAGGGTCACGTTCCGGGTGACCGCGGTGCGCCAGGACGGGACCGACCTGGAGACCTCGGCGTTCTCCCAGGGCGAGCGCGTCGTGGCGCTGGACCACGCCGAACGCGGGCCGTGGGGGAGCGCCACGCTGACCATCGCCGCCTCCTTGCCGGAGGATGAGCTGGCCGAGGGGCCCTGGACGGACGTCGTGGCCGTCGCCGTGCTGACGGAGTCCGCGACCAACGCCCGTACCACCACTCGTCTTCTGCCGGGGGCCGGAGGCGTCAGGACAGGGCGACTCCGTCTGTCACGGTCCGATTATCGGGGACGTGCGGATCTCTCCGTGAAGGTCGTCGCGACCGTGGGCGGAGTGTCCGGCCGAGTCGTCGCCTGCTCGGACGAGGACTGGATCGTGGACTTCACCGCGCCGAGCCCGGTACGGCGACGCGGTCTCGACATCAACGAAGTGGACTTCCGCGACGGCCCGTACGAGTGGCTGCGCTCCCTCAAGGACTCGCCTTGGGCGGTCGACACGTCGGGCGAGCTGCCGGTCGTCCATGTGAATACGGCCTTCGACGGCATAGCGGAGCTACTGCGGCCCGGTGGCGACGACATGGAGCGGGCCGTCGGGGAACTGCTCTCGGCGCGGATCGCCACGGATGTCTGGACTGCTGCCTTCCATGCCGCGGTGGGCGCCACGGAGGTTGATTCCGAGGGGAACCCGACCTGGCCGGGCGATTGGCGCGAGGACGTCCTCAGGGGGATGCTCGCCGACGTCATGCCCGATCGGTCCGAGGACGACGCGTTGCGTGAGGTGCACGTCCGACGGAGCGACCCGGTGGCGTGGAGCCGGCTCCAGACGCAGATCAACTACGCCGCTCTGCGGAGGGCGAAGGTGGCGAAGAGCCTGGGGCGTACCGTCCGTGTCCTCGAATCGTCTCAGAGGGAGAGCAACAGTTGATCCCGCAGCCCGATCCGATGCCCGACCGCCTGGCTCTGCTGGCCGACGTCAATGCCGCGGCGAATCTGACGTCGGAGGTCCTGTCCGGCCGGGAGAACCCGCCCTACATCGCACTGGGGAAGGACTCCGTGCGGTTGGAGAGCACCGCCGCCCGATTTGCCGTCGGACCGATCCGGGCACTGGTCGAGGACGCCAGGACGTACGGCGATATGAACAGGAAGACCGACGCGGACGCCTGGTTGGCTCCGCGGCTCCACGCGACCTTGAGGCTCACCCGACGTGAGGCCGCCGATCGTCGACTGTGGAACCATCTGGCACTGTGCGTCGCCCCCGACTACGTACTGTGGCGTCATCTGCCGGCGGAGGGCAAGGACGGGAATCCGGCCCGGGTGAATCCGAAGCGCTTCAGCGGTAGCCATTTCACGCAAGTGTTCTCCCGGCTCTGGTGGGCCGCGGAACTTTTCCGGGACGGTGCGGACTACGCACCGGTCGAGGTCGCGTGTGGCAATCAGGATATTTTCAATACGATTCTCAGGCTGGACGTGATCGACCACAGACCCACGGTTCAGGCGATGATCCGGCTGCATCAGCAGGGCGTCGTCAGGACCGGGCGCGAGGTGAACGCGCTGGCCGCCGCAGTGAATGCCGCCGCCAGTACTTTGCTCTACGACGTGATCGCGCCGGACGGCGAGCGCGACGGAGACGCGTTGACGGAGTGGATCGAGGAGGCGGAGTCGGCACCGCCGGTCTCCCGTAAGCGGCTGCCCGACGGTCCGGACGACGGTCCCGTGCCCCGGGAGTCGACGGAGCTGCTCGTCGAACGGTTCGCGGAGTACTTCGAGACCGCACCCGTCCGGGGGCAGATCAAGAAGGAGGAAGCGGAGAAGGAGTGACGGCGTAGCCGGTCACATGAGGCCCATGGACCGGTCCACCGACGCGAGGCCCTCCTTGAGGGCGGTGTCTCCCAGGCCGAGGGCCGCCGCGAGGACGTGGACGCCGAGCCGGGGCGGAATGGCGTTGCCGATCTGCTGCGCGACGCCGTTTCCGCTCCATCGGTAGTCCGCCGGGAAGGTCTGCAAGAGCCCCGCCTCCTCGTTGGTGAGGCGGGAGAGCTCCTCGCCGTCCGGCAGGTAGAGCCGATTACGGGAGATCTTGCCGGTGACCGTGGCGGACGGCATGTCGGAGGTACGCCGGCCGCGGGCCTTGGGGTCGCTGCCGGTGCCGTAGTTGGAGACCACGTAGAACGAGTCCGGGCGATCCCCCAGAACGTCCCCCATGGTCACCCAAGGGGCCTTTCGGGAGTCGCCCTCCGAACGATCCACGCCCTTCCGGTACGGGCGGTGCGTCGGCTCGGGCAGTTCGGCCCGCCCCTGCCACCTGGCCACCAGGATCGCCCGGCGCCGGGTCTGCGGAACGCCGTACTCCTCCGTCTGCAGTACGACGGGCGGGGCGACGTCGTACCCCTCGCTGCTGAGAACGTTGCCCATGACGGTCCATACCGGCATGGCGCCCTGCACCTGCTCCAGAACGATCGCCTCGTAGGGCTTCCCCGCGTCGATCGCGGCCAGAGCCCATCGGAGCGGCTCCAGGACCAGGCCGATACGTTCGTCGCCGAACTTCGCGAAGTCCTCCGCGAGACCCTCCTCCCGCGCGGCCATCCGCTTGGCGAGACTCACGACCGCGTCGAGGGCCTGCCGCCCGGCGCCCGAGCCGGCGACCGTGTACGTCTGGCACGGAGGGCCGCCGGTGAGGACGGTCGCGCCCGGGAAGTCCTCGGGGCCGCAGTTCCGGACGTCGCCCTCGTCGTGCGTGGCGAGCCCCGCCGCCAGCCGGGTCGCCCGGGCGTCCTTGTCGATCTCGATCCCCGCCACGACGGGAATCCCCAGGTGAGCGGCGGCTACGTCGAGTCCCCCGGGGCCGGCGAACAGGTCCACGATCCGGAAATCCGCAGAGGTGGTCCGTCGCGTATCGGGGGTGGTCATGGGACGCGAGTTTATCCCGAGGCGAGAGGGGGCGCGGCCGCTCCCGATGATCGTCGGAAACGGATTTCGACGATCACCGGGAGCGATGCGTCAGGAGGCCAGCGCCGCGGCGACGGCCCGACCCAGAGCCTCGGCCACCGGGGGCGGGGACGCCTGACCGATCTGGCGGTACCGATTGGTCTTGGCTCCCGCGAAGGACCACTCCGGCGGGAACGCCTGGAGAAGAGCCGCCTGCTGCACGGTGAGCTTTTTGTGGGGTGAGCCGGACTTGTCCGATTCCTGTTTCCCGTCCGGACCCGGAACCTCGTCGCCCAGCGCGTTGCCGTTGATCCCCATGCGCACCCAGGCGTGTTTGGAACCGCGCGGCCCGAGATCGCCGCCGCCTCTGCCGTACGAGCCGCCGACCAGCGTCGGGGCGACGGTGGAGGCCGCCGCCACCCACTGCTCCAGGTCCGTCCAACCCCGGGCTCCCATCGATTCCCGGAGCGCCTCCCCGACCGTGACGTGCCGGTCGACGGTGGGGATCGGCGGAGCGAAAGTCTCGGCGAAAGGTTCCTTCAGAGCAACCAGGATCCCCTGCTTCCGACGCTGCGGTACGCCGAAGTCGGCGGCGTCGAGGACGAACCAGTGGAGTCGGTAGCCCAGGTGCTCCAGCTCCTCGCGGATGTATTCGCGGACCTCCGCGTACCGCGGCTTCTCCACCAGCTCCGGGACGTTCTCGATCAGCACGGCACGCGACTGCACGGCGGAGACCAGTTGGATGGTCGCTTTGAGGAGATTCGACTCCTTGCCCGTCTCCGCGCGGTTCACCGTCGCCGAGGACTTCACGCGCGGGAGACCGGCGGCGAGCAGGTCGACGTCGTAGCTGATCGGATGGTCGACCGGGTCGAAGTCCACCAGGTCCATCTCCAAGACGTTCCAGGTCGGCCGGTTGAGTCTCAGCGTCTCGCAGGCCACGTCCCGGTCGTCCAGGAGGAGCACCGGGTCGAAACCGGCGCTCTCCAGGCCCAGCGCCAGCCCTCCGCCTCCGGCGCACACCTCGACCGACGTCAGTCTCCCCACGTTGCTCTCCCCATGTCCCGTTCGGTGCGGCACGCGGAGCGCCGACCCTTTCGGGGGCGGCTCCGCCGTCCGCGGTTCCGCAAGCCTCGCATGATCACATCCGCTTCGACCGGGCCGCTCGCAGGCGTCGTACGGTTTCGGCCACTCGCCGGGCCACGTCCTCGGGGGCTTCGTGCTCCCAGAAGCGCAGCACGGTCCAGCCGCGGGCCTCCAGATGCAGAGTCGTCTCCCGGTCCCTCGCGGTGTTCCGATCGAGCTTCTCCCGCCACCAGGCGGCATTCGACTTCGGCAGCGTGCCGTGAACCGGACAACTGTGCCAGAAGCAGCCGTCGAGGAAGACCGCCACCTTGGCGCCCCCGAAGGCGATGTCGATCTTCCGCCGCCGCAGGTCCGGGACGGCGGTATGGAGCCGGTAGCGGAACCCCTGCGCGTGCAGGAGGCTCCGTACGGCCTTCTCGCAGGAGGTGTCCTCGGACTTCTGCTTGCTCATCTGGGCAGACTTGGCCGCCGAGGAAGGGACCATGACGGGCGGAACGGGATGTGTCATCTCGCCGCGGAACCCCCGTGACACTCCCGGTACGCCTCTCCCGACCCGCACCAGCACGGGGCGCCCTTCGAGGGCGGCCAGGGGAGGGCGCGGCCGCGGGAGGCGAGGGTGGTGGCGTACTGGGGGAGCAGGGACGGGTTCGTCGGGGCGGACTGTTCCGAGGCCGCGAACGCCTCGTAGGAGGGGACCGTGGCCGTCACGATGCCCAGGTTCTCGGTGCCCGTCGACGCCAGTTCGCGGAGGGCCGACTCGATGGCGGTCAGGTGTGCCCGGTGCGAGGGGTACTCGGTGGCGAGGGCGGGGTACGCGGTGAGGAGTTCGGTGAGTTCCGCCGCCGGCCAGTGGAGGACCGCGACCGGGAAGGGGCGGGAGAGCGCCGAGCGGTAGGAGCCCAGTTCGGAGCGGAGGCGGGCGATCTCGGCGCGGAGTTCCGAGGGGTTGTCGGAGCCCAGGGCCCACAGGCGGTTGGGGTCGTGGAGTTCGTCGAGGGAGATCGGGGAGCGGGCCGTGTGGACCTTGTCGGCGAGGCGGTCCCAGTCGTCGTGCGGGCGGCCGAGGAGGCGGCGGACCCGGTGGCGGCCGGTGAGCAGGGGGCGGACGCCGTAGGGGACGTCGTCGTCGCCGGGGGGCAGCAGCAGCCGGACCCCCTCCGTGAAGCAGGCGTGCGACTCCTCCAGTTCGTCGTGGGACTCCAGCGTCTCGGCGATGGTCTCCCACGGGGCCGGGTCGGCGGGGGAGGCCGCGCGAACGCCCGCGATCAGGGTCCGGGCCTCGGCCTCGTGGCCGTACTCCCACAGGTTCGCGGCCTGGAGCGCCTTGATCGCCAGGGGGTGTTCGGGGTCTTCGGCGAGCAGTTGGTCGTAGAGGGTGGAGGCGCGTTCGCGGTCGCCGGCCAGTTCGAGATGGGCCGCGGCGCGCAGCAGCAGGGGCTCGTGGTCCTCGGGGTACTGCGACGCGGTGCGCAGCAGACGCTCGGCTTCGGAGATATGTGCGGCAGGCGTGTCGGGGCGCATGGATGACACCGTACTGCGGCGGCCGGGTCCGGCGGGACGTGGTCGGCTCGGAGGGCCCGCTACCCTGGAGTTGTCGTACACCGGTACGCGCCGAACGGGAGGGGGGACGGGGATGACGGCCACCGCCGCCGCGAACCGTGCCGCGCGCCTGGTCCGCGCGCTCCTCCTCGCCCTCGTCGTCGCCGTCACGGCCTTCGAGGTCCTCGTCGCCGACAGCACCGCCGGTTCAGGCGGTGGCTTCCTCGCCGCCCTCGCGCTCGCCGCGACCGCGACCGGTGCCGTGGGCTCCGCGCTCGTCGTCAGTGCCGTGATCAGCGCCCGGTGCGCGCCCCCGGTGCCCAGGACCCGGGTCCGTACCGCCATCCGCGACCGGGAGCGGCGTACCGCCTTCCTGCCGCAACGCGACCCCGACGCCCGGGGCCGCACCCGCCCCCGGGCACCCGGCCGCGCCCTCCGCGCGGTGGCCGGATAGGGCGTAGCACGCACAGGAACGCGGAAGTCCGCGTTCCGGCAGGCCCTCCGTATGCGCCGCGTGTCACGCGTATTCCGACACATCCGGCTGTACGAGACCCCTCGGAGGGCTCCCCTTGTCCGTCTTCGCCCAGCTGGTCGAGCGCCTCGCCGACCTCCTCGAACCCCTCTTCCACGGCTCCGCGACCGCCGCCGCGATCATCCTCTTCACGGCCCTGGTCCGGCTCGCCGTCCACCCCCTCTCCCGGGCCGCCGCCCGGGGCCAGAAGGCCAACGCCCGGCTCGCGCCCCGCGTCGCCGAACTGCGGAAGAAGCACGGCAAGAACCCCGAGCGGATGCAGAAGGCCCTGCTGGAGCTGTACGCGAAGGAGAAGGCGTCGCCGCTCTCCGGCTGTCTGCCGAGCCTGCTCCAGATCCCCGCGTTCTTCCTCCTCTACTACCTCTTCTCCAGCGGTTCGATCGGCGGCGAACCCAACGCACTGCTCGCCCACACCCTCTTCGCCGCGCCCCTCGGCGACCGCTGGAGCGACGCCCTCGACGCGGGTGGCGTCGCCGGTGACGCGGGCGTCGTCTATCTCGTCCTCTTCGCGATCGTGCTGGGTGTCGCCGTCTTCAATTACCGGCGGACGCGGCGCCAGATGGCCGACGCCCCGCCGATCGACCCCACCACCCCCGGAGCCGCCGCGATGGCGCCGATGATGAAGGTGATGCCGCTGCTCTCCTTCGCGACCCTGATCACGGTGGCCGTCGTCCCGCTCGCCGCCGCGCTCTACATCGTCACCAGTACGACCTGGAGCGCCGTCGAACGCGTCCTGCTCTACCGCGACATGCCGGCCGCGGGCGCCCTGGCCCAGCCGCTCTGACGCCCTGACCTCGCGATTCCGGCGTCGCGGTGCCGGAACCGCGGGACGACACGTACTTGCGGAGCGGCCGGGCATTTCGGAGGATCGGGGGGAACCCGGTCCTCCGGCGTTCCGCCGCAGACCCGACGACGGTCACCGTCGCCCGTCGTCGCCCGGCCGGAACGAGAGGCCGGGACCGGAGGATCCGGTGTGCCGAGGGGCGCCGGGGGAGTAGGGGAGCGACGGATGAGACTGCTGCGGATCGGCGCGCCGGGCGCCGAACGGCCCGCCCTGCTCGACCGGGACGGTACGACCCTGCGCGATCTGACCGGACTCGTCGACGACATCGACGGCCGGCTGCTCGCCGATACCTTCACCCTCGACCGGATCCGGGCCGCCGAGGGCGCGGGCGTACTGCCCGTACTCGACGCGGCGGAGGTGAGCGGGGTACGGATCGGGCCGCCGGTCGCGCGGATCGGCAAGATCGTCTGTGTCGGGCTGAACTACCGCGACCACGCCGCCGAGACCGGTGCCGAGCCGCCCGCCGAACCCGTCCTCTTTCTGAAGGCGCCGGATACGGTCGTCGGCGCGTACGACACCGTGCTCGTGCCGCGCGGCTCCACCAAGACCGACTGGGAGGTCGAACTCGCCGTCGTGATCGGCCGGACCGCCCGGTACCTCGGTGACGACGAGGATCCGCTGGCGTACGTCGCCGGGTACGCCGTCGCGCACGACGTCTCCGAACGGGCCTTCCAACTGGAGCGCGGCGGCACCTGGGACAAGGGCAAGAACTGCGAGACCTTCAATCCGCTCGGCCCGTGGCTGGTCACCCGGGACGAGGTACCGGATCCCCAGGCGCTCCGGCTCCGGCTCCGGGTCAACGGCGAACTGAAGCAGGACGGCACCACCGCCGACCAGATCTTCCCGGTCGCGGACGTGGTCCGGTACGTCAGCCGGTTCATGACCCTCCACCCGGGTGATGTGATCAATACCGGGACGCCCGCCGGGGTCGCCGCCGGACAGCCGGAGCCCCGCTATCTGCGGGCGGGCGATGTGGTCGAGGCCGAGATCGACGGCCTCGGGCGACAGCGGCAGACCTTCGCGGACGCCTGAGTCCGGTCCTCGCCCGGTACCCGGACCCCGCTCGGGCCGTCGAGTCTTCCGGCGGCCGGTGGGGCGGCGGCCGGTGGGGCGGGCGTACGGCTCCGGAACCGGCCCGGCCTCACCTTCCGCCTCGCCCTCAGACCCCCGACGGCGTCCGGGTCGTGGCCAGGAACCGCTCCAGCGCCTCCACCACCAGCGCGTGGTCGTCGGTCTGCGCCAGGCCCGAGACCGTGACCGCGCCGATCACCCCCGCCCCCGTCACCGCCAGCGGGAACGAGCCGCCGTGCGCCGCGTACCGGTTCCGGTCGAGCCGGGCCGCCGTGTCGAAGTCCGTCCCCCGCGCCCGGTACCGGGCGCCCACCAGCAGACTGCTCTCCCCGAACCGCTCCACGACCCGCCGCTTGCGGTCGATCCACCGGTCGTCGTCCGGGCTGGAGCCCGGCAGCGCCGCGTGGAAGAGCTGCTGACCGCCCCGGCGGATGTCGATCGCCACCGGCGCGTTCCGCAGCCGGGCCATCTCCACCAGCAGGGTGCCCAGCGCCCACGCGTCCGCGTGGGTGAACCGGTCCAGCACCAGCCGCCGCTCCTGCGCCACCAGGTCGGCCACCGCCGGGGCGACCCCCGCCCGTGACACGGACCCGGGCGGCTGGGGTGACGGGTTCGCGGGCGGCTGGCCGGACGGGGCGGCGGGGCTCATTCGGACGGCACCTCCACGGTGATGCCCTCGCGGGCGGAGAGACGGGCCGCTTCCAGGATGGCCAGGGTCAGCGCCGCCTGCTCGGCGGTGACCGGCGGCGGTGTGCCCTCCCGCAGCGCCCGGGCTACCAGTTCGTAGTAGGCGGGATAGTCCCCCGGTACGGCCGGGACCGGCTCGCCCCCGCCGGTCCCCGGCGGCTCCCCGGCCCCGATCCGGCCCCACAGAGCCTGGTCCGGCACACCCCACGGCTCCCCGCCGCCCGGCCGCCGCCCCGCCCGCAGCGCCGCCTCCTGGGGGTCGAGCCCGTGGCTCACGAAGCCCGCCCGGGAGCCGAGGACCCGGAACCGGGGGCCGAGCTGGGCCGCGGTCGAGCTGACCCAGAGATGGGAACGGACACCGTTCGCGTGGGTGAGGGCGAAGAACGTGTCGTCGTCGGCCTCGGCGCCCACCCGCCGTACGTCGGACTCCGCGTACACCCGGACCACCGGCCCGAACAGGGTCAGCGCCTGGTCGACCACATGGCTGCCGAGGTCGTACAGCAGCCCGCCGATCTCCTGCGGATCGCCCGACTCCCGCCAGCCGCCCTTCGGCCTCGGCCGCCACCGCTCGAACCGCGACTCGAACCGCTGGACGACCCCCAGCTCACCACTGGCCACCAGCCGGGCCAGGGTCAGGAAGTCGCCGTCCCAGCGGCGGTTGTTGAAGACCGACAGCAGCAGACCCCGGTCCGCCGCCAGTGCCGCCAGCTCCCGCGCCTCGGCGGCGGTCGCTGCGAGCGGCTTGTCGACGACGACCGGCAGCCCGGCCCGCAGGGCGGCCGTCGCCAGCGGGACATGCGTCCGGTTGGGGGACGCGATCACCACCAGATCCAGCTCGTCGGCGCGGCCCCACAGCTCGTCCGCCGCCGAGGCGAGCCGTACCCCGGGGAACTCGGCCCTCGCCTGGTCACGGCGGGCCCCGTCGGAGGTGACGACCGTATCGAGGACGAGTCCGTCGACGGCGGCGATCAGCGGCGCGTGGAAGACGGAACCCGCCACGCCGTAGCCGACCAGCGCGACCGCGAGCGGGGTGTCGGTACCGCGGGGAGTGCCGTTACCAGTCATGGCGCCACTTAAGCAACGCTGTTGCCTAAGCGCAAGCGGACGACAGAATGGGGGTGTGCGAGACGACAGCGACGAGACCGGTGCCGCGCCGGACCCCGCGGCCGACGGCCGGCCGGAGCCGGATCCGCTCCTCCGGGGCCCCGAGTACCCGGCCGCCGACGGACCTATCCGTACGGAAACGGACACCTGGCCGGAAGTGGAAGCGGAAACGGGCGCGGCGGCGGGCTGGGCGGCGGGTGCCGAGCCCGGCGGCCGGAGTACGACCCTCCCCGGGACGACGGCCGGCGGGGCCAATCTGCCCGTACTGCGCGGACACAACACGGCCCTGCTCCTCGCCCATCTCCGGGACGCCCGCGAGCACGGCGTCAGCAGGCTCGGGCTGGCCCGGCGGACCGGCCTCACCCCACAGGCCGTCAGCAAGATCGTCGCCCGGCTGCGGGCCGACGGCCTGGTCGCCGAGGCCGGGCGGCGCGCCTCGACCGGGGGCAAGCCGCGGACCGTGCTGCGGCTGGTCCCCGGGGCGCGGCACGCCGTCGGGCTCCGGCTCGACCGGGACGAGATGACCGCCGTACTGGTCGATCTGTACGGCACCGTGGTCGCCGCCCGTACCGCCCCGCTGGACCTCGGTGCCGGGCCCCCGGCGGTCGTGGAGGCCGCGGCCGGGGAGATCGAGGCGCTGCTGGCGGCCGAGGAGCCCGGACATCTGATCGGTACCGGGGTCGCGATGCCGGGACCGCTGGACTACGCGGCCGGGGTCACGCTCCGGATCACCGGCTTCCCCGAGTGGGACGGCTATCCCGTCCGGGACGCGGTCGCCACCCGGCTGGCGATGCCCGTGGTCCTCGACAAGGACACCAACGCGGGCGCCCTCGGCCTCGTACCGGGCACACCGCCGGGGGAGTCGTACGCCTATCTGCACCTGGGTACGGGGCTCGGCGCCGGTCTCGTCCTGGGCGGCGCCGTGTACCGGGGCGGGCGGACCGGCGCCGGGGAGTTCGGCCACCAGGTGATCCAGCTCGGTGCCGACACCCCGCCCTGCCGCTGCGGGCGGCGCGGCTGCATCGAGGCGCTCTGCCTGGCCGCCGTGGCGCGCGGCGACCTGGTGGCGGCGGCCCGGATCCTGGGCGCGGGCGCGGCGAACCTGGTGGCGCTGCTCGACATCGACCGGGTTCTGCTGGGCGGGCGGATCGTCGAGGAGGACGACGCGCGCGAGGTGTTCGTACGAGAGGTGGCGCTGCGGTCCGGCATCCCGGTCGCCCTCGCGAACGGCGGCCCCCATCTGATCGCCCGGGGCGCGGCGGAACTCGTCCTCGCCCCCCTCTTCGGGGGCGCGGCGGGCTGACGGCCCGGGGGCGGGCGGGGGTCCGGCGGGGGTGTGTCGCGCATCGCCGAGGCGCGGCCGGGTCCCCGCTGCCGTACGGGCGCGGCGCGGCGCCGAGGGGCGGGCGGGGCACGGTTCGGGCGGGTGCCGTTTCGCGGGCGCCGTGGTGCCGTGGCGGCCGGGCGGGGCCGTCCCCAGGCCCGTACGAAAGTCTGACAATACGCTGAAGGGGCGGAATCGCCGGGCCGTCGCGCCGGGGCGGCTCGTGGCGTCGGCCCGTTCCGTGGCGGGCGTGCCATCGTCGGGGCCGAGGCCGGATCCGCCCCTCGTACCGTCCCCTCCCCAGGGGCGGCACGGGCCGGGCGGGGACAGGCCCCCTTCGAGCGCAAAGGCCAACGATCGACATGCGACCGCCCATCGCCTTCGCCGTCGTCGCCGCGACCACGATCGCGGCCGTCGCCCTGACCGTGCCCCCGACCGCCTTCGCGGCCGCCCCCATCGCCGACCGGGAAACCCCGGCGGCCGCCCCGGCGACGCTCCCGGCGGCCTTCCCGATCACCCCCGGGGCGGGACCGGCCGCCCCGGCCGCTCCGTCGGTGACGACCCGACGAATGGCGATCCCGATCGTCACGCCGGGGTCGGCGGGATCGGTGGGACCGGGCCCGGAGCCGGCCGCCCGGTCGGGTCCCCGCCTCGCCGGTGCCGTCGCCCGGCCCGTACCGTCCGCGCCGTCCCCGGCGGCCGGACACCCCGCCGCCGACCCGGGCGATCCCCGGACCGCGAGTGCCCGTACGGCCCCGGCCGGGCCGGTACGCGCTGCCGTACGGGCCCTCGGCCCCGCCGGGCCCGCCCCGGGAGCGGTCTCCGACGGCGCCCGGCTGCCCGTCGGCTGCGGAAGCCCGTCCGGCGGCGCGTTCCCGATCGGCACCCGGATCGTCGGGGCGCCCGACGTCCACCATCCCGGGGGCGGCTTCGAGTCCTGGGGCGTGGAGCTGACCAACACCACCGGGCGGGAGTGCCGCGAGGTCCATCCGGTCCTCGTCTTCGCCGCCCGCGACCGGGGGCTGACCCCGGACCGGATGGTGCTGGAGTTCTACGACCCCGGGGCCGCCCGCTGGCGCGGCGCGCAGCTGGAGACCAGCGGGGAGGACGAGGTCGTCGGTGTCCTCGGCACCCAGCGGGCCCGGGGCGGCGGCTTCACCGTGGGCGCGAAGTCGGCCGTCACCGTACGGGTACGGCTGGCGCTCACCGGCGAGACCCCGCCCAACCAGGTCACCGTCAACGCCGCCGTGGTCCAGCGGCGCGGCGACGACGGCGACTGGGTCGGCGAGTCCGGCGACTACCGGTTCGCCGTACTGGAGGACCGGGGGCCCGGGGCCACCGTCACCCGGGACGAACTCGCCACCACGGGCACCGGCTCCACCCTCCGGCTGGCGGCCGCCCTCGGCATGGTGCTGGCCGGGGGCGGGGCGCTCGTCCTGATCTCCCGATGCCTGCGCCGGGGCCGCGGCTGACGCGGGGAAGGGCCCGCCGGGACATCCGCCGCTGGTCAGGGCTCGATCACCGGGCCCCCGGCTGACTAGGCTGTCCGTGTCGGGGTGCCACAGAGCCGTGCCCTCCGGCACCCCGCACATCGAGTACGGGACGCGGACACCCACCGAGCCACCCGGCCGGAGCGGGGTCCGGGACCGGCCCGTACCCCACGCACGGCAGGAGCCCCCTTGATGGCAGAGCGCAAGCCGATCGAATCCTGGCTCACCGACATGGACGGTGTCCTGATCCACGAAGGTGTGCCGATCCCGGGCGCCGACGCCTTCATCCGCAAGCTCCGGGACACCGGGAAGCCGTTCCTGGTGCTCACCAACAACTCCATCTACACCGCCCGTGACCTGCACGCCCGGCTGGCCCGGATGGGGCTCGACGTGCCGGTGCAGAACATCTGGACGTCGGCGCTGGCCACTGCCCGGTTCCTGGACGACCAGCGGCCCGGCGGCACGGCGTACGTGATCGGCGAGGCCGGACTGACCACGGCGCTGCACGACATCGGATACGTCCTCACCGACCACGACCCCGACTACGTGGTCCTGGGCGAGACCCGGACGTACTCCTTCGAGGCGCTCACCAAGGCGATCCGGCTGATCAACGGCGGCGCCCGGTTCATCTGCACCAACCCCGACGAGACCGGCCCCTCCACCGAGGGCCCGCTCCCGGCGGCGGGCTCGGTGGCCGCGCTGATCACCAAGGCCACCGGCAAGGACCCCTACTTCGCGGGGAAGCCGAATCCGCTGATGATGCGGACCGGGCTGAACGCGATCGGGGCGCACTCCGAGACCAGCGCCATGATCGGCGACCGGATGGACACCGACGTCCTGGCCGGTCTGGAGGCGGGGATGGAGACCTTCCTGGTCCTCACCGGCGTCACGACCCCCACCGATATCGACCGCTACCCGTTCCGGCCGTCGACGATCGTGGACTCCATCGCGGATCTGGTCGACCGGATCTGACCGCGAGGGGCCGTCTCCGGGCCCCCGGGACCGGGTGGGCGGGCGCGCGGGTCACCCGAACACCTCGGCCGTCGTTTGCGTCGTACCACGTCAGAGCCGGTGACCGGGGACACGCCCGGCGCCGGGGATGCGGTCGGGCCCGTCAGGCGTGACGCTGTGGCACAGCAGGAGGTGTCACCATGCGTGCAGCTGTGATCGCGCTCCGTGCGGCCGGAGTGGCCGCCGTACTCGCCGCGGCGCCGACCGCCCTGGTCCTCGCCCCCGCGGAGCCCGCCGCCGGTTCCGCGCGCGAGACGGCCGGAGTGTACGAGCCCGGCGACGAGGGCGATGCGGGCGATACGGCAGAGGCGGGCGGGACGGGCGGGAACGCCGCGACCGGCACCGCCCGGTCCGCCGAATCGGCAGACTCCGCCGACCCCGGTGCGGCCGGGATCCCGGCCGCGGCTCCGATGGCACCTTCCCTGCTGACCCCGAGGGCCGCCCCGGACCCCGCCCCCGCCGTGGAGGCCAGGGGCGCCGACCAGGGCGGCACGGGCGGCATCGGTACGGGTATCGCCACGGCCACCGAGGAGCCCGCCGCCGAGGACGCCGGCCCCGGCACCGTGCATACCGTGGTCGGGCTGGTCCTGGCGGGAGTGGCGGCGGTCGTCGTCGCGGTCCGGGGCGCGCATCGCCGCCGCCGTACCGACAGCCGCTGAGGCCGGTCCGTACGCGATCCCGCCCCGGCCGCCCGGCTGTCCGTCCGGCCGCGCCGCCGTACCGGCAACCGCTCGGGGGAGGCGCCGTGCGGGGGACCCGCCGTACCGCGCGCCGTTACGACCGGGCCCGGCGGGTGACCGTCTCACCGGCGCCACCCGCCGGGCCGGTCCTCGACCGCTGGGGCACGGGCTGCGGGAGAAGCCCGGCACCGGAGCGGGAGGAGGGGGATGGTCGTGACGCGATACGGGGACCCGGACCAGTGGCGGAAGGGCCTGCCCTGCCACTGTAGGCGGGGGCGACCGCCCGGCCTAGGGTGTCTCGGCCGGAAGTCGGGGACACGGTCGCGCCCCGTCCGGTGAGCCGACGGGCCGGAGCGGACGGGCCGGGCGCGTGTCGATTACCGGTGGCCGGAAAGGACCGAAGGTCCCTCGCCATCGGCAAGGGACCTTCGGTGTGCGTGCGCCGCCAGGGACTCGAACCCCGGACCCGCTGATTAAGAGTCAGCTGCTCTAACCAACTGAGCTAGCGGCGCCTGCTGACACGGAAAACTCTACCGGATCCGTCGGAGTGCTCCGAACCAATATCCGGGCCATCTGATCGCTCCCGGCCTGTCGGATGGTCGTTTAGTCCCTTTTATGGGTCAAACTGCACCCAGTTCCATCCGTACCCACCCACCCCCAGACGTCACGATCCAGCCACGCGCGGAGGGGCCAGCCGATGGCGCTGCCGGTTTTCGAGGAGTACGAACCCGCTTCCGACTGCGACTGCCCCGGATGCGCCGACCGGCGCCGGGCGCTCGCCGCCGGGGAGCATCCCGCCGCCCACGGCTGCCGCCGCGCCCTGGTGGTGGTCACCGCGGCCTCCGCCGTGCTCGGCGCGGGGGCCGCCGCGCCCGTGGGCGCGCTGCCCCACACCGTGCCGGGGGCCGCCGCCGCGACCGCCGAGCCCGACAACGAGCAGGGCGGACCCGGCGCGCTCCACGGCCGTCCGCTGCCCGGACCCGCCGGGACCCCGGCCGTGCCGGTCATCCCCCCGACGACCCGGGCGGAGATCATCGAGCGGGCCGAGAAGTGGGTGCAGGCGAAGGTCCCGTACAGCATGTCCAAGTACTGGACCGACGGATACCGCCAGGACTGCTCCGGCTATGTCTCCATGGTCTGGGGCCTGACCACCAACGAGTGGACCGGCAGCCTGGCCCAGTTCGGTACGGAGATCCCCCGGGAGGAGCTGCGGCCCGGGGACATCCTGCTCTTCCACAATCCGAGCAATCCCCACTCCGGGTCGCATGTCACGATCTTCGGCGCCTGGACCGATCAGACGCACGCCGAGTACACCGCGTACGAGCAGACCAAGCCCGCCACCCGCCGCCAGACCACGCCCATGGCGTACTGGAACAACTCATCCAAATACGTTGCCTACCGCTACAAGGGCGTCACCGGTGCCACGGAGCCCGCCGAACCCACTGTCCCGACGACGCCGACGACGCCGACGACGCCCACGATCCCCGTCCCGCCGACCGCGCCCACCACACCGGTGACGTCCCCGGGCCCGGCTCCGGCCGACGCCTTTCCCGGTGCCGGGTTCTTCGGCCCAGGGGCGGAGAACGAGCATGTGACCCGGCTCGGCGAGATGCTGGTCGAGCGGGGCGGCGCACGGTTCTACGCCGAGGGGCCCGGGCCCCGCTGGACCGAGGCGGACCGCCGGGCGACCCAGGCGTTCCAGCAGGCGCAGGGGTGGAGCGGTACCGACGCCGACGGCATTCCCGGCACCCAGACCTGGAAGCTGCTGGTGACCGGGACGGGCAAGGACATCCCCGCCCCGGTATCGGCGTCGACGGCCGCCCCGGCGGTCCCGGCCGCCCCGGCCGCCGCTACGACTCCGGTGGCCGTCCCGGATTCCGCCCCGGTGCCCGGTCCTGCCGCGACCCCCGGCACGGCGTCCGGTGCCGTGACCGCCGTACCGCTGTTCCCGGGTGTCGGGGCCTTCCGGCCCGGGGCCTCGGGACCGTACGTCACCCTTCTCGGCGAGCGGCTCGTCGCCAGGGGCTTCGGCCATCACTACACCCGGGGCCCCGGACCCGTCTGGAGCGAGGCGGACCGGCGCAATGTCGAGGCGTTCCAGCGGGCCCAGGGCTGGCGCGGTACCGAGGCGGACGGCTATCCCGGGCCCGAGACCTGGCGCCGTCTCTTCGCCGCCCCCGCCTGACCCGCCGGCCTTACCCCCACTCCCCACCCTGATCCCGATCTCTCCGCAGCGGAGGCGGCAGCGCGATGAGTACCACCACCTCGGAGCCGGAGGGCGGCACCTCGCCCGGACCTCCGGCGGCCACCCCGGCGCCGACCCCGGCCGCCTCCGGCGCGGCCGGGGGGTCCGTGGCACGGATCCCGGCCGTCGCCGACGACGCGACCACCGAGATCCCGGTCCACCTCCTGTTCCGCGACGATCCGCCGGGTGGCCCCTCGGCCGTCCCGCCGGGCGGCCCGCCCGGTGTCCGGCCGGGCGGACCGCCGCCGACGGAGCCCGGCGCCGGGCCCGCCGACCGCGGCGGTCGCCCGGGTCACTCGGGCCGCCCCGGTCATTCCGCCCTCCCGGGGGGCGGCGGATCCGGTCGTACGATTACTCCGCGCCCGGCCGTCGTCGCCCGGCGGCGGGGCACCGGCGAGCAGCCGCGAACAGCCCCCGGACCCGGCTCCGGGGCCGGACCTGGGCCCGGAGCCCGTACCGCCGCCCGGTCCGGCCGCGCCCCCGGTCCCGCGTCCGGACCCGGGCCCGGAGCCGTCCGGGCCGTGCCACCGGCCGCCGATCCGGATCCGGCCGAGCGCCCGGGCCCCGCACTCCCCGGCTGGACCGGGGTCTTCGCCGGGGTGTGCGCCGTCGCCGGTACGGGTGTGGTGCTGTGGGGGACCGGGGTGACCCCGGCGGTGGCGACCCGGCTCCTCGGGCTGCCCCCGGCCCCGTACGCCGGAATCGGCCCCCTGCTGTGGGCGCTGATCGGGGTCGGGGTGGTGCTGACCCTCTTCACCTTCGGCGGCGTCGCCCGCGGCCGGGCGGGATACGCGCTCGTGCTGACGCTCTTCGGCGAGTACCGGGGCACGGTCCGGCGGACCGGGCTGATGTGGCTGAACCCGCTGCTGCGCCGCCGCCGGATCGACGTACGGCTGCGGCACTGGCGGAGCCTGCCGCTGCCCGCCGCCGACGCGGACGGTACGGAGCTGCGGGTGGTGGTGCTGGTGGTGTGGCGGGTCCGGGACACCGCCCGCGCGGCCCTCGGGGTCGAGCGCCACGAGAGCTATCTGGCCGAGCGGGTGGAGGCGGCGGCGGTCCGGATCCTCTCCCGCTGCCCGGCGGACGCCCTGCCGCAGGGACCGGCCGGTGCCGAGGCCCTGGGCGCGGCGCTGACGGAGCTGCTCGCGGCCGAGTGCGCGCCCGCCGGGATCGAGGTCTTCTCGGCCCGGCCCGCGGCGGTCGAGTACGCCCCCGAGGTCGCCGCCGCCCTCCAGCGCCGCCGAATCGCGGCGATCGACGCCAGATGCCGGGACTCCGTGCTGACCTCGGTGGTCGACGCGGTGGACGACACCGTCACCCGGCTCACCGCGCGCGGTCTGGTGGAGCTGGACGACTACGAACGTAAGGCCCTCGTCAAAGACCTCACCGTGGCGTTCTACACCGGCCGGTCCGCGACCCTGGAGCGGTGAGTTCCGCCGACCGGGCCGACGGGGATCCGCCATGGCCGGATCCCCGTCGGCGTAAGTGATGAAGGAAAGCGGGACGCGGTGCATGGCATCCGGTGGCGAGGTCCGCCACAGGCCCGGAAAGCCAAGGCATCTCAGGGTCTGGACAGGCCGAACTCTGGTCAATACATTGGGTGTTGGTCTAGACCTAAAAGTGGCGCAGAAGGAGCGCCTCTCGCGGAAAATCCCCCCACGGGACCCCCCACGGCACGGCCGCTCAGCCAAACCCCCCACAGCACAGCACGCGTGCAGCACGGCTCACTCGAACCCCCCCACGTTTCTGGGAGCAAGCATGCGCAAACGGACCACAGCCGCCGCCATCGGTCTGCTCATGACGGGCGCCACCGTCTTCGCGACCGGCAGCGCGAACAGCCACGGCTACACCGAATCACCGATCAGCCGGCAGAAGCTCTGTGCCAACGGCACGGTGAAGAACTGCGGTTCCATCCAGTGGGAGCCGCAGAGCGTCGAGGGCCTCAAGGGCTTCCCCGCCGCGGGACCCGCCGACGGCGCGATCTGCGCCGGTGGCAACGGCCGCTTCTCGGAGCTCGACGACCCGCGCGGCGGCGCCTGGCCCGCCACCAAGGTCAACTCGGGCAGCTTCACCTTCAGCTGGCGCTTCACCGCCCGGCACCGCGCCACGGACTTCAAGTACTTCATCACCAAGCAGGGCTGGGACCCCAACTCGAAGGTCACCCGGGCGTCCCTGGACTCCCAGCCCTTCCTGACGGTGCCCTACGGCGGCGTCCAGCCGCCGGAGACCCTGTCGCACACCGGGACGCTGCCGTCCCGCTCGGGCAAGCATGTGATCGTCGCGGTCTGGACCGTCTACGACACCCCGAACGCGTTCTACTCCTGCTCGGACGTCCAGTTCTGACGGCCGGGGACTGACCGGCGCGGCGGCCCTCGTGGGGCCGCCGTCGCCGCGTACCGCCATTCGGGGTAACCGGCGGTCCCGGGTACCCCGGTCCTGAGCGGTCCGGAGCGGGCCGCCCGCCCGGACCCGTCGGCGGCCTCGCGTACGCAGGCCGCCTCGGGTCGGCCGTCAGTCGTTGAGGCCGATCTGCCGCATCAGGCCGACCAGGTCGTAGAAGAGGTTCTCCTCCACGATCATGCCGTCGGCCCAGTGCGCCACCGTGCAGAAGTCCACGGCGAAGGCCCGGCCGGTGGGTGGGATCTCCCCGCCGGGGCCCTTCATCGGGCCGGTCATCGTGCCCGTGAAGCGGGCCACCGAGCAGGTCCAGTCGCCCCGGCCGAGCAGGACCTTGTACGGCCGGTTCGCGATGTGGTTGTCGGGGAAGGTGGCGAAGAACTCGACCGCCTCCGCCCGGTGGTCGTGCCGTCCCCGGGTCGGCTCGGGCTGTCCGGGCCAGTACACGACCGTGTCCGGGGTGTGCCGGGCGTCGAAGGTGTCCCAGTCCTGGGCGTTCCACGCGTCGTCGAGGCTCTGCATCAGCTGCATGTTCTCGTCGGCGGTCATCGTCCTCACCTCAGTCTCGGGGATCGGGTACGGGACGAGCGGGCCGGCGGGCGACCACCCCTCCAGCAGAACCCGGCCCCCGGCACCCCGCAAACCGGCCGGGGCGGGCCGGCGGCGGACCGGTGTGACCGGTTGGGCGGCCTTTTCGGCGGGCCGGGGGAGGCGTCGGGGGAGGTGCCGGAGAAAGGGAAAAACACCCGAGGCGTCCCGGCCGGAACCGGAACGCCTCGGGTGTTCATCTGTGCGCCGCCAGGGACTCGAACCCCGGACCCGCTGATTAAGAGTCAGCTGCTCTAACCAACTGAGCTAGCGGCGCCTGACGAGAAAAATACTACCCGGTCCCCGGGGGTGCTCCCGACCACCGCCACCGCCTGGCCCGACGCCACCGGCCACCGGTCGCCCCGGCCGGGCACACCGGCCGCCGACCGTCGGGCCCCCGGCTCAGAGCGTGAGGGAGAGCGCCATCGGGGCCGCGCTGCGATTCAGCGTGTCGGCCGCCGCGCGCAGCCGGTGCGCGTGCTCCACCGGCATCGACAGGGCCAGACAGCCCACGGCCGAGCCCGCCGTCAGCGGTACGGCGGCGCAGACGGTGCCCACCGCGTACTCCTGGAGATCGAGTACGGGGACGGTCGGCGGCTGGCTGTCCAGTTTGGAGAAGAGCAGCCGCTCACTGGTGATCGTTCTGGAGGTGAAGCGGGTGATCTTGTGCCGGGAGAGATGGTCGCGTCGGCCGTTCGGGTCGAGCTGGGTGAGCAGACACTTGCCGACGGCGCTGGCGTGCGCCGCGAACCGGAAGTCCACGTACTCGTTGACCTTCGGGGTGTGGGGACCGTCCGCGTACTGGGTGATCCGGACCTCGCCGTCGACATAGCGGCTGACGTACACCGCGGCGCCGACCGTGTCCCGGAGCAGCGAGAGCGCCTGCTGGACCTTCTCCTCGACGGCGCGCTCCCGGGCCGGACCCGAGCCCAGCAGGACGAGGGAGTCGCCTATGACATAGGCGCCGTCGTCGGCCAGCCGCTCCAGATAGCCCTCGCGGCGGAGCATGTCGAGCATCGGCCCGAGATGCGCGGTCGGCAGTCCGGTCTCCCGGGCGATCCGCTGGTCCGTGACACCACCGCCGTGCCGGGAGACGGTCTCGAGTACGCGCAGCACGTACTGCACCGACTGGAATGACACAGTCGGCTCGGGCCTGAGCGCCACGGTCTCCCCCTCAGCAGGTCGTCACCGCAAGCTTCCATTACCACGATAGCGGTCAATAACCATCAGAAGCACGGCTGTTGGCCGGAATGCCGGGTGTTGTCACCCCCCTAAGCTGCGGCTTTTGTGATTGGCATATGCCAGAGGCATGATCCGGGGCTGGGGAGCGCCCACGATTCGCGCGGGCGTTCCCGGGTACCCCCGGGCGGGCGAGCACACCTCCGCGGCGCCCGGGCACTCCCGGGAAGGGGCCGGAGAACCGGCCTCCCCGGGCGCCCCCGGACGCCGCGGCGAGGGCTCCCGGACACGGCTCCCGGCCCGCCGGACGGACGGCCGCCGGGTACCGCGTACGGCTCAGAGGATCGCGCTCAGGAACTCCCGGGTCCGTTCGTGCTCCGGGTCGGAGAAGATCTTCTCCGGCGGGCCGTACTCCAGGATCCGGCCCTCGTCGAACATCATCACGCAGTCCGACACGTCCCGGGCGAAGGCCATTTCGTGGGTGACGCAGACCATGGTCACATCGGTCGTCGTGGCGATGTCCCGGAGCAGGTCCAGCATCCCGGTCACCAGCTCGGGGTCGAGCGCCGAGGTCACCTCGTCCAGCAGCAGGACCTTGGGGCGCATCGCCAGCGCCCGGGCGATGGCCACCCGCTGCTGCTGGCCGCCGGAGAGCCGGCCGGGGTAGCTGTCGGTGTAGTCGCCGAGACCCACCAGATCCAGCAGCTCCCGGCCGCGCTCCTCGGCCTCGTCCTTGGAGAGGCCCAGGACGTGGACGGGCGCCTCGGTGACGTTCCGCAGCACCTTCATATGAGGGAACAGGTTGAACTGCTGGAAGACCATCCCGATGTCCTTGCGGACCTCGCGCAGTTCCTTCTCGTTCGCGGGCCAGAGCCGCCGACCGCCGACGGTGATCGTGCCCTCCTCGGGCTTCACCAGGGTCATCAGCAGCCGCAGGATCGTGGTCTTGCCCGAGCCGGACGGGCCGATGAGGGTGACGTGCTTGCCGGGGTGGACCGAGAGATCGAGGGAGTCGAGGACCGTACGGTCCCCGAACCGCTTGGTGACCTTGTCGAAGGTGATCAGATCGGTCACCGGCGCGCCGGTCCCGGCCGTGGGGCCCGACCCGGCGGACGCACCGGCGGGACCAGAGGGATCGGAGGGATCAGAGGGATCGGCGGGCTTGTTGAGCAGATGGTCAGCGGACAAGACGACGCTCCAGGGCTCGCAGCAGCAGGGATGCCGGATAGGACAGGAGGATGAAGGCGATGCCGACGACCGTGAACGCCTCCACGGTCAGGAAGGTCTCGGCGGCGAACTGACGGGCCTGGCCGAGCATGTCCATCACCCCGATCACAAAGATCATCGGAGTGTCCTTCAGCATCGCGATGACGTAGTTGCCGAGCGCCGGGACGACCCGGCGCACCGCCTGCGGCAGGATCACCGCACGCCAGGTGCGGACCCGGGACAGGCCGAGCGCCGTGGCCGCCTCCCACTGGCCCGCCGGGACCCCGTCGATCCCGGCCCGGTAGACCTCGGCGGTGTACGTCGAGTAGTGCAGTCCGAGACCGACGACCCCGGTCACCAGGGCGGAGAGTGTGAGACCCCACTCCGGCAGCACGTAGTAGAGGAAGAACAGCTGCACCAGCAGCGGGGTGTTGCGGACGAACTCCGTCACCGCCGCCACCGGCCAGCGCACCGCCCTGTACGGCGAGCGCAGCGCCAGCGCCCAGACCAGGCCGAGCGCGAAGGCCAGCAGCGCGCCCAGGCCCAGGGCCTGGAGGGTGACCAGGAGGCCGTCCCAGAAGCGGGGCATGAAGTCCCCGACCGCGGACCAGTCCCAACCCATCAGCGCTCACCCCCGGCCGCCGCCGCGTCGGCGGGCGTCCTCGTGCCGTCCGGTCCGGAGCCGGAGTCCGTATCCGTCGAGGGGCGGTTACCGGCCGCCGACCCGCCCCGGTAGCGGGCCCGTACCCGCTCCGTGAACGACGGTTCGACCTCACGGCCCAGGCCCGCCTTGGCCCGTCGCTCCAGTACCCGCATCCCGCGGGTGAGCGTGAACGCCAGCACGAAGTACATGAGCAGGACCACCGTGTACACCGGCGCGCTCTCCCCGGTCGCGTTGCGGACCAGGGCCGCGCCGAACGCGATGTCCCCGACGCCCATCACCGAAACCAGGGCCGTGCCCTTGAGCAGTTCGACCAGGAGATTGCCGAACGGGGGGATCATTTCCGGCCATGCCTGCGGTACGACGACCTTCCGCAGCTGCTGCGCCGGGGTGAAGCCGAGGGCCACCCCGGCCTCCCGCTGCCCCGGCGGCACCGCCGCCAGCGCGCCCCGGACGACCTCGGCGCCGTACGCCCCGTACGTCAGCCCCAGCGACAGCACCGCCGCCCACAGCGGTACCAGCTGCCAGCCGAAGCCCATCGGCAGCACGAAGAAGATCCAGAACATCAGGATCAGCGCCGACGTGCCCCGGAAGATCTCCACATAGACCCCGGACAGGAACCGGACGATCCACCGGCGGTGGGTACGGGCCGGGCCGACGACGAAGGCCACGACCACCGCCAGCGCGGCGCTGAGAACGGTGAGCTGGACGGTGATCCAGACACCTTTGAGGAGCAGTTCCCACAGCCCCGGGGTGATGTCGCTCATGCCGTACACCTCTCCCGGGCCTTCACCTTCGTCATCTGCGCCTCGCGGAAGCCGAAGGGCCGCATCAGCTCCAGCAGCTCACCGCTGCGCTTGAGCTTGTGCAGCTCGCGGTTGAAGGCGTCCCGCAGCCGGGTCTCGGGGGTACGGAAGGCGAAGCCGCCGACATCGAACACCGCCTTCCCGTCGCGGTACGGCGTGACCTCGGGTGTCGCCTCGGCCCGGCGGCTGCCCCGTACGACATTGCGGACCGCGACGGCGGTCCCGGCGAAGACGTCCACCCGGCCCTGCTCCACCGCGAGCAGCCCGGCGAGCTGGTCGGGGAGGGTGGCGATGCTCTTCACCCCCGCCTCCTTCGCGTAGTCGATCTCCGCGTACCCGACCCCGGTGGCGAACCGGGCGCCGGACTCGGCGACGTCCGCGAAGGTCCGCAGCTTCTTCGGGTTCCCCTTGGCCACCAGGAAGCCGCTGACCATCTGGTACTCGGGGTCCGAGAAGAGGACCTGCTCACAGCGGGTGGGGTTGATGAACATCCCGGCGCCGACCACATCGAACTGGAGCGCGTTGAGCCCGGTGATCAGGGAACCGAACTCGGTGGGGAAGGGCTGGACCTCCTCGACCCCCAGCTCGCGGAAGATCCGCCGGGCGATCACCGGCGACGAGCCGGTCATCTCGCCGTCCCGGCCGATATAGCCGAACGGCTGCTCACCGGCGAGACCCAGCCGTACGGTCCCCTTCGCCCGCAGTTGCTCCAGCAGGCTGCCGCCGTCCCCGGCGTCCGCGGTGGCCACCCGGCTGCACGCGGAAGCGCCGCCCACGGCGGCCAGCGAGCCGAGGGCGGCGGCACCGGCCAGCAGGGACCGGCGGCCCACGCCGCGTCTGTTCCCGGCCACGGGGCCGTCCGCCGGTTCGCCGGGTTGTCGTGGCGCACGGTCTATGGGTGACTGGTGTGACGGATGGTGTTCCTGGGGGTGTCGTCGTCGGGCCATGCCCGCGCGGCTACCCGGACCGTACGCGGATATGCGGATCGATCCCGTGATGACCCGGTCGGATCATCATGCGGGGGTACGCGACCGGCCCCGCCGCCCCCGGCCCCGCTCGCCGGGCCCGGCCCCTGGATCGGGGATCGGGAACGAGCCACGGGACCGGGAACAATCGGAGGGGTCCTCCTGTTGATCACCTGCGATAGCTTGCTCCGCCCCCCCCGCATGAAGGGCAGAACCGTTGGACGACGCGAGGCAGGACACCCCGGGCGACGCGGGACACCACGGAAACCACCCGGTCAGAGGCGAGGCACGCGGCTCGGCTGCGGTACCGCTGTCCGTGCTCGACCTGGTCACCGTCGGAGAGGGCCGGACCGCCGCCGACGCCCTGCGGACCAGTGTCGCCATCGCCCGGCTCGCCGAGAGCCGGGGCTACCACCGCCACTGGGTGGCCGAACACCACTCCATGCCCGGCGTCGCCTCCTCCTCACCGGCCGTGATCCTCGCCCATCTCGCCGCACACACCGGGCGGATCCGGCTGGGCTCCGGCGGGGTGATGCTCCCCAACCACGCCCCGCTGGTGATCGCCGAGCAGTTCGGCACCCTGGAGGCGCTGGCACCCGGCCGGGTCGACCTCGGGCTCGGCCGAGCCCCGGGCACCGACGGCGCGACCGCCGCCGCCCTGCGCCGCACCGCGCGGGCGGGGGAGGGGGCGGAGGACTTCCCGCAGCAGCTCGCGGAGCTGACCCGGTTCCTGGACGACGACTTCCCCGACGGCCATCCGTACGCCCGGATCCACGCCGTGCCCGGCCCGGTCCAGGGCCCGGCGGCCCGGCCCCCGGTCTGGCTGCTGGGTTCCTCCGGCTTCAGCGCCCGGCTCGCGGGCGCGCTCGGGCTGCCCTTCGCCTTCGCCCACCACTTCTCGGCCCGGAACACGGTCCCGGCGCTGGAGCTGTACCGGACGTCGTTCCGCCCCTCGGCGCTGCTGGACGCGCCGTACGCGCTGATCGGGGTGGCCGCCCTCGCCGCCGACGACGAGCGGGAGGCGCGCCGCCAGGTGCTCACCGGCGCCCTGTCGATGCTGCGGCTGCGGACCGGGCGGCCGGGGCTGATCCCGACCCCCGAGGAGGCGGAGTCGTACGCCTTCACCGCGGTGGAGCGGGAGTTCGTGGACGACTGGCTGGCCACCATCGTCCACGGCACCCCGGACGCGGTCCGGACGGGCCTCGACGAGCTGCGCGCGCGGACCGGCGCCGATGAGCTGATGCTCACCTCGAACGTCCACAGCGGGGCCGCGCGGCTGCGTTCGTACGAACTCGTCGCGGACGCCTACGGCCTGCCGGCGGCCGGCTGAGACGGCCGGGAGGGGCCGGTCCCGGCGTCGGGGGCACCGATGATTTCTTTCCGGTGGTTCATCCCTGAACTGTCCGATTGGCCGGGATCGCCCAACCCTTAAACCTTCCTTATCTCGCACTTAAAGCCCTCGTCAGTTGCGGTGAGAAAACTTTCATCCTTCTCATCAAACCCCCTCTGACGAGGGCTTTTGCCTGAGAATTGGTCTAGTCCTTCTTTGATCGAAGGTTGGTCGAGACCATTGACGCGGCGCTGGCCGAATCGCTATCTCTTTCACCGGCCCGCGTTACGCCGACCAGCGGGCCCGCACCCCTTGTTCCCCCCACACCGGAGGCATTTCGTGCGCTCCCGCAAACCCTTGATCGCGGCTGTGACCACCGCGGCACTCGCCGCAGGTGTCATGGCCGGCTTCGCCGCGACTGGCAATGCCGCGACCCCCCAGAAAGCCGCCGCGGCCGCCACCCAGCCGGGCGTGAAGATCGCGTACTACGACCAGTGGAGCGTGTACGGCAACGCCTTCTACCCCAAGCACCTCGACACCCGGGGCATCGCCGACAAGCTGGACATCATCAACTACTCGTTCGGGAACATCCACCCGACCGAGCTGACCTGCTTCCAGGCCAACAAGGCGGCGGGCGACGACAACAACCCCAACGCCGGTGACGGCGCGGGCGACTCGTACGCCGACTACCAGAAGACGTTCTCGGCCGCCGACAGCGTCGACGGTGTCGCGGACCGCTGGGACCAGCCCATCGCCGGTGTCTTCAACCAGTTCAAGAAGCTGAAGGCCAAGCACCCCCACCTGAAGATCAACATCTCGCTCGGTGGCTGGACGTACTCCAAGTACTTCCACGACGCGGCCAAGACCGACGCCTCCCGGCAGAAGTTCGCCGCCTCCTGCATCAAGCAGTACATCACCGGCGACGTGCCCAAGGCCGACGGCTACGGCGGCCCCGGCACTGCGGCCGGGATCTTCGACGGCATCGACATCGACTGGGAGTACCCCGGCTCCAGCGGTGGCCACCTGGGCAACCACTACGGTCCCGAGGACAAGGCCAACTTCACCCTGCTGCTGGCCGAGTTCCGCAAGCAGCTGGACGCGTACGGCGCGGCCAACGGCGGCAAGAAGTACCTGCTGACCGCCGCCATGCCGGCCGGCCAGGACAAGATCAAGCACATCGAGACGGACAAGGTGGGCGCGTACCTCGACTACGCGAACATCATGACGTACGACATGCACGGCGCCTGGAACGGCAACGGCCCGACCTACCACCAGTCGCCGCTGTACTCGCCGCCGTCCGACCCGACCAACCCGATCGCGCCGGGCACCGAGAAGTACTCGGTCGACAACGCGGTCCGCGCCTGGATCGACGGCAACCCGGCCTACGGCATCGCGGGTGGCTTCCCGGCCAACAAGCTGACCCTCGGCTACGAGATGTACTACCGCGGCTGGAAGAACGTCCCGGCCGGGACCAAGAACGGACTCGCCCAGTCCGCCAACGGCGGCAGCGCGCCCCGGCCGCTGAGCCAGGCCGCCGGTATCGCCAACTACAAGGAGCTCGGCGGCATCGTCGACAACCCGGCGACCACCTTCTGGGACGACGAGGCGAAGGCCGCGTACTTCTACAAGAACGGTGAGTTCTTCACCGGTCTCGACAAGCGGGCCATCGACGCCCGGGCGGCCTACGCCAAGAGCAAGGGCCTCGGCGGGGCGATGATGTACTCCCTGATCGGCCTCGACGAGCAGACCAAGCTGCTCAACGACGTCGTCGCCGCGGTCGGCACCAGCGTCCGGCCCTCGCCGACGCCCACCCCGACCCCGACTCCGACCCCCACCCCGGCCTGCGGCAACCCGTGGACCGCGACCGAGGTCTACAACACCAACTCCGTCGTCGCCCACAACGGCCGCAAGTGGAAGGCCCAGTGGTGGAACCAGGGCAGCGAGCCCGGTACCGGCGGTGAGTGGGGCGTCTGGCGGGACCAGGGCCCCTGCTGACCCCGGCCGGATGACCGGCCGGTGACGGGGCCGCCCCCCACGGCAGCACCATCCGGCCCCGTACACCGGCCGTGTCGGCCGGAGCACCACCCGAGAACCACCGTGTTCCCCCCACAACACCGCCCCCGCCCGGATGTTCTTCCCGGGCGGGGGCGGTACCCATTCCGGATCCCAACCGGACCCGTGCCGGACTTTTCCAGGGCCGCCCGCGGCTCAGGCGGGCAGCGCCGTCAGCCCCACCAGCTCCGCGATCCGCTCCGGCGGGACCGCCCGGGAGTAGAGCCAGCCCTGCCCCGTGTCGCAGCCGATCCGCCGCAGCCGCGCCGCCTGCCCCGCGGTCTCCACGCACTCCGCCGTCACCGTGAGCCCCAGCCGGTGCGCCAGCTCGACCAGCGCCGCCACGATCGTCTCGTCGGCCGGATTGGGATGCGCCTCGTCCTGGAAGCCCCGGACGAAGGACCCGTCGAGCTTCAGCGCCGAGACCGGAAGCCGGCTCAGATACGCCAGATTCGAATACCCCGTACCGAAGTCGTCGATGGCGATCCGGACGCCCATGTCGCTCAGGTCCTGGAGCGCCTGCAACGGCCGCCCCGCCGAGCCCATCACCGCCGACTCCGTCAGCTCCAGCTGGAGCAGCCGGGGTTCGAGCCCGGTCTCCTCCAGGGTGCGGGCCACATCCGCCACCAGGTCAGAGTCCCAGACCTGCCGTACGGCCACATTGACGCTGACGAACAGCGGCCGGGCCGCCGGATGGTCGAGCTGCCAGCGCCGGGCCTGGCCGCAGGCCGTACGGAGCACCCAGCGGCCCAGCTCGACGATCGAACCGTCCTCCTCGGCGATCCCGATGAACCGATTCGGCGGCAGGGTCCCGAACCGCGGATGGTGCCACCGGACCAGCGCCTCCACACCGCGGGTCACCCCGTCCGCCAGCCCCACCAGCGGCTGGTACTCGACCGCGAACTCGCCCCGCTCCAGGGCGGGCCGGAGCGACGAGGAGAGCGCCTGCCGGGTCATCCGGTGCGCGTTGCGCTCGGGGTCGAAGAGCGTCCAGCGGGCCTTCCCGTCCTCCTTCGCCCAGTACAAGGTGGTGTCCGCGGCCTGCATCAGACCGGTCGCCGACGTGCCCGCCGCCGACCGCTCCACCACCCCGATCGACGCCGACACCGCGAGCCGCTGTCCGTCGATGTCGAACGGCAGCTGCAACGAGGCCAGCAGCGACCGGGCCAGATCGGCCAGTTGCTCCGTCCCCGTGGACTCCTCCACCAGGACCGCGAACTCGTCACCGCCGAGCCGGGCCACCAGATGGCCGCCGCCCCGGGCGGTACCGGCGTTCCGCGCGCACTCGGTGAGCCGGTCCGCCACCGCGATCAGCAGCCGGTCGCCGATCCGGTGCCCCAGGGTGTCGTTGACCGCCTTGAACCCGTCGAGATCGAGATAGCAGAGCCCGATCCGCCCGGTCGCGCCCCGCTCGTACGACGCCGCTTCCACGGCGGCGGAGAGCCGCTCGAAGAACAGGGCCCGGTTCGGCAGCCGGGTCACCGCGTCGTGCATCTCCAGATGCCGCAGCCGGGCACCGAGCTCCCGGCGGTCGCTGATGTCCGTGACACAGAGCAGGGCGCCGCGCTCCCCGCCGTCCGGCCCGTCCGGCCCGTCCGCGAGGGGCGTCAGGACGATCTCCGCCCAGAACGTCCGGCCGTCGGCCCGCTTGACCCGGCGGGTGCAGCAGAGCCGCCGCTCCCGCCCGGACAGTACGTCGCGGTAGGTCCGCCGGATGTCCTGGTCGGCGGTCAGACCGGCGAGGTCCGCGGCGCGCCGGCCCGCCGGATCGGTGCCGAACAGCCCGGCGAAGGCCGGGTTCGCGACCGTGACCAGACCGTCGGCGCCGACGACGGCCATGGGGTGGTGTGCCGCGTCGAACGCGGCCCGATAGTCCCGCCCGGACCCGGTTCCTTCGGGGGTTCCGCTCACCGCTTTCACTCCCGCAGTGCAGTTGTGTCGTGGATGTGGTCGGAATGCGTCAGACGAGTCGGCGACCGTTCACGGCGGACGGGGGGCGCCGCCGGTGGAACGGTCGCGAGAGATCCAAAACAACCTGAAAGCCAGGAAAACCAGGAAAGCAAGTTATAGATATGGAAAGTTGAGGAAAGGTCAGGAACGTTAAGAAACGGACCAGGGAAAGTGTGCCGATCATAGAGGCTGCTCCATAGGGCGTTCCACCTCCGCCACCGGGGCGCTTGACGTCGGCGCACAATGCCAGATCGTTTCTGCGCGAGCCTGGCCGATGTCGTTCATTTCTCCGCCGCCCTTCGATCCCTTCCCGACCGGATCCGATACCCGGGGTGTCACCCCGCCGTCGCGCGCCACCCGCCCGGTCTCGACCCGATTGCGGGCGAGTGTCGGCCCGGTCACCCGAGTGGGGCACCGGAACTGGTCGTACACCAAGAAATCACCACAAGGTGGTCGAGGTGTCTTCCCATCCGCGGTCGGAGGTCGACGTGGCGCGTCAGCAGTTCCCCACGGGTCCACCCGGGAGGGTGGCGGGCGGGCGTCTGTACGGATCGCCCGGCACCGGCGGCCCGGACCACCCGGGCCCCCCGGGGCCCCGCGACCGGCCCGACGACACCCCCGACGAACCCGGCGGGGAGCGCGGCCTGGGCCGTACCCTCGCCGCCGCCGTCACATCGCTGCTGGCCCTCGCGGCGACCTCCCTCGTGGCGGGCCCGGCGGTGGCGAAGACCGCGCCCGCCTCCTGCGCCCTGCCCCGCACGGCCGCACACCACTCCCTGGGCCTCGACACCTGGAACAACGGCTACCCCCAGCCGGTACGGGACCTCGACGCGGTGATGGTGTTCCTTTCATTCCCTGACCACGTGCCCCGCACCACACCCGAACGGCTCGCCGCCGACCATTTCCCAGCCACCAGCGCGTTCTTCGAGCGCGCCTCGTACGGCGGATTCACCCTCCGCCCCCACCCCCAGCGCGCCTGGGTCCGGATGCCGCGGGATTCCACCGCCTACGCCATACAGCGCGACTGGGCCCCCGACCGGCGCCGCGCCTTCCTCCGGGACGCCCTCGGCGCGGCCGACCCGACCGTCGACTTCTCCCGCTACGACATCGTCTATCTGGTCGCCGACCCCGACGCGCCCGGCGTCGACTCCGACGCCACCAAGGTCGTCAACTTCGACCGGCCGATGAACTACGACGGCACCGGGCTGCGGCGGGTCGTCACCGTCTTCGAACAGCACCCGCCCGACCGCAATGTGCTCGCCCACGAGACCGGACACGTCTTCGACCTGCCCGACCTCTACCACCGGCCCACCGACGGCAAGGGCGACTGGGACACCCACGTCGGGGACTGGGACGTCATGGGCAGCCAGTTCGGACTCGCCCCCGACCTCTTCGCCTGGCACAAGTGGAAACTCGGCTGGCTCGACTCCCGGCACGTCCGCTGCGTCACCCGGCCCGAACTGATCACCCTCGACCCGGTCGGCGCCGCGCCCGCGCCCGGCGGCGGCACCGGCACCCGCCTCGCGGTCGTCCGTACCGGACCCGGCAGTGCCCTCGCCGTCGAGGCCCGCGGCGCGGCCGGCAATGACCGGACGACCTGCGCCGAGGGCGTCCTGCTCTACCGGGTCCACGCCGACACCGTCTCCGGCCGCGGCCCCGTCGAGGTGATCGACACCCACCCGGAGACCGAGGCGTGCTGGGACCGCTCCGTCTACCCGGCCCTCGCCGACGCGCCCCTGGGCGCGGGGGAGACCTTCACCCTCTCCGGGGCGTCCGGGGAACGGATCCGGATCGAGGTCGTGGACCGTACCGCCACCGGCGCGTGGAACGTCCGTATCGCGGCGGGCTGACCCCGCCCCGGGCACACGAACAAGGCCCCCCGCTTCCGCGAGGGGCCTTGCTCCGTCGGTGCGCCGCCAGGGACTCGAACCCCGGACCCGCTGATTAAGAGTCAGCTGCTCTAACCAACTGAGCTAGCGGCGCCTGCTGACGTCGTAGACCTTAGCACCACGATCCGGGCGAGGAAAAATCGGTCCGCCCGAGCCCTCGGTGAAGCCCGTGGGAGCGGCTCCGGCGGCCCGTGCGGCCCGTACACAGGCCCAGAGCAGCACCTCGGGCCCCGGCAGCCAGGGATACCGCGAACCGGGCGCCACCAGCCACCGGGGGGCCGTGACACCCGCCGCGCCGTCCGGCTCCGGCCCCCGCCCGTCGTCCGGCGGGACGGTCACCGCGTCCCCCGTGCCGTGATACATCAGCGGCGGTACGAAGCTCCCCCACTCCTCCCAGCTCAGCAGGGCGGGCAGCCGGGCCGCCGTCCCCGGCGCGGCGAACACCAGCAGACGGCCCCGGTACGCCACCACCGGACCCGACCCCGGGCCCTCCTCCCACACCCGGTCCAGCAGCAGCCGCCCGAACACGGCGGGCGCGCTCACCACGTCGAAGAGCGTCCCGCACGGCAGTACGGCACCGTGCCCCGGCCGCCGCTCCCAGGGCGCCCGGGCGGCCGACCCCGCCGAAGCGAGCCACTCCGCCCCCGCCGCGGTCACCCGCGCGGCCCCCGGGGCGCCCTCCTCCCGCGAACCCGCCTCGGGAATCGCCGGACCGCGGCCGTCTCGTACCGGTGCACTCGTGGAAGCGCTCATGACTCCAGATCTACCGGCGGTGACGACACGATTCCAGAGTGTTCGCGAAATGGGGACGCGCGGCGGGGAAACCGGGTATCTTGCCCGCCCGGCATATGCCAGGCGCCGCATCCGGGCCGCCTCCGCTACGAACGGTCCTCGTCCCGGGCCAGCCCGCGCCCGAACTCGATCATCTTCTTCGCGTAGTCCTCGGTCCACCCCGCCCGCTCCGCGATATCCCCCGGCGTCAACCGGTCGAACCGCCGCGGATCCGCGAGCTGCGCGGCGGCCAGCGCCTGATACTCCACCGCCCGGTCCGTCGCGGCCCGGAACGCCAGGGCCAGCTCCGTCGCCCGGTCCAGCAGCGCGCGCGGATCCTCGATCGCCTCCAGATCGAAGAACCGCTCCGGATCGGCCGCGACCTCCGCGGGCTCGAACAGCAGAGCGGCGGGGCGTGGCTTGCGCGGGTCCGTCATCTGCGGCGTCCTTCTCCTCGTCACGGTCACTCCGACTCCGCGCCCCATTCTCCCCCGGACCCCGCCGCTTACCCCTCCGGGGAGGACCCGCCACTTATCGGGCCGCGCCCGGCGTCCTGGTGTTGTTCGCGGCCTGCGGGCCGTGGCTGGCTGGTCGCGCAGTTCCCCGCGCCCCTAAATACTCTCCCCCGCACCGGCCCTGAAAAGGGACCCGGCCCCGGGAGAAAGGGCTGGGCACTTCCCAATGGGTCCCGGCCCCGGGATGAGGGGCGGGGCCCATTCGGAGGGCGACAACCGGGGCGACCAGGGGCGCGGGGAACTGCGCGACAAGCCACCCACCGGGGCGCGGGTGGACCGACAACACCAGGTGGCACCCATCCCTTCCCCCGGGACGGGCTCCAGCCCCGGGGGACATGTCCAGTGCGCGTGGTCGGGGGGTGCAGGGTCGCCCCCGCAACGGATGGCGGAGAAGACCGGGTCTGCCTCCCAGGCGACCTCACTTCCGCCGTCCGTGAGGAGGTGAGCCCGGAGGCCACCGACCCTCCCGACGCTGGACAAGACTGCCCGCATACCGCTGGAGTGACGGTCACATCTTCAACAGCCCCGCCGGCGCCTGAGGCGCGAACCGCCCCGCCTGGGCACAGGCAACCCCACACC